>DATGUI010000239.1:0-7505 GCA_035301405.1 Burkholderiaceae bacterium | reverse complement strand
CTCTGGCTGGTGCCGGGCACATGGACCGTTCAGCTTGTCGCCGTGGTGCTGTTTCGTGTCTTTGATATCATCAAGCCACCTCCCATCCGTTTTTTTGACCGGCGCCTGCCCAATGGCTTTGGCGTCATGTGGGATGACATCCTTGCCGCCCTCTACAGCCTGCTTGTCCTGTGGGTCATGTTTCAGCTGGGCTGGCTTGCCTGACACTGATATGGCAGATAATCCTTTTTACACCGCATTGCCCATCTGGCAGCAGGTTGATGAACAAGCCAGATTGCTTGCCGACAGCCTGCAGGCTGGCAATCACGTCCTTACTTGTGCAGAGTCCTGCACGGGAGGCCTGGTGGCGGCGGCACTGACCAGCATTCCGGGGTCCAGCGCCTGGTTTGATCGCGGCTTTGTGACTTACGACAACCAGGCCAAGGTTGACATGCTGGGTGTGGATCCGCAAGTGCTGGAAGAGGCGGGTGCCGTCAGCGAAATCGTGGCACGTCAGATGGCCGTGGGGGCACTGCAGGCGGCGCCCGGTGCCGATATGGCCGTGTCGACCACAGGCGTGGCCGGCCCCGGCGGGGGAACGCCCGACAAACCCGTGGGCATGGTCTGCTTCGGAACGGCCTGGCGTGACCAGGGCCAGATCCATGCACGTGCCCTGACGCAGCAATTGCCCGGAGACCGCGCCGAGGTGCGCGCAGCCTCGGTGGAAATCGCCTTGCGCCAGCTGCGCGATGTTCTCAAGAGCCTGGCATGAGCACACTTGAAAAAATGCGCCTGGACAAATGGGTCTGGGCGGCGCGATTCTACAAAACCCGCAGCCTGGCCATTGAAGCCATCCGGCTGGGCCGCGTGCAGGTGAATGGCAAGAACGCCAAGCCTGCCCGTGATATTGCACCCGGCGATCTCATTACCATCCGCAAACGGCTGCCGCCCATGCACGTAGAGGTCCTGGCATTGTCTGCCGTACGCGGCCCTGCCCCGGTGGCGCAAACGCTCTATCGCGAAACGCCTGACAGTATCGAGGCCCGCGAACGGGCGGCCGAGCTCAGGCGCCTGGCCCCCGAGCCTGCCCACACACGCCGCGAAGGCCGGCCAACCAAGCGTGATCGTCGACAGATGCAACGCTTCCGGGACAGGTGATGGCAGCCTGGCCCCACCCGCCCCAGCAAAACTTTCCGGCAAATTGTAAGCAAACTGTTACGGCCTCTTGAAGACAGAGAAATCATCCCTATAATTAGCACTCGAGGCGCCAGAGTGCTAACAACCGGCGCCGAAATTTTTCATCTTCATCATTTCTACAGGAGTTCCTCCATGGCACTGCGTCCTTTGCACGATCGCGTGATCGTCAAGCGTCTGGACAACGAGCGCACTACTGCCTCGGGTATCGTCATCCCTGACAGCGCGGCTGAAAAGCCTGACCAGGGCGAAATCGTTGCTGTTGGTCCGGGCAAGCGTACCGAAGACGGCAAGGTACTTCCGGTTGACGTCAAGGTTGGCGACAAGGTTCTTTTTGGCAAATATGCCGGTCAGACCGTCAAGGTCGACGACGAAGAACTGCTCGTCATCCGCGAGGAAGAAATCCTCGCCGTGGTCCAGTAAATCGAACCGAAAGCTACAAGGAATTTCAACATGACAGCCAAACAAGTTTTATTCGCTGATGACGCCCGCGCGCGTATCGTTCGCGGCGTCAATACGCTGGCCAACGCGGTCAAGACCACATTGGGCCCCAAGGGTCGCAATGTTGTGCTGGATCGCTCTTTTGGTGCTCCTACCGTTACCAAGGATGGTGTCTCGGTCGCCAAGGAAATCGAACTCAAGGACAAGTTCGAAAACATTGGTGCCCAGCTGGTCAAGGAAGTGGCTTCCAAGACATCCGACACCGCAGGTGACGGAACCACAACCGCTACCGTACTGGCCCAGTCCATCGTGGAAGAAGGCCTGAAATACGTCGCGGCCGGCATCAACCCCATGGACCTCAAGCGCGGCATCGACAAGGCCGTTGCCGTCGTTGTGGACGAGCTTCGCGACCTGTCCCGCCCCTGCACCACCAGCAAGGAAATTGCTCAGGTGGGTGCCATTTCCGCCAACGCCGATGCCTCCGTCGGTGAAATCATTGCCAAGGCCATGGACAAGGTCGGCAAAGAGGGCGTCATTACCGTTGAAGACGGCAAGTCGCTCGACAACGAACTGGATGTCGTCGAAGGCATGCAGTTTGATCGTGGCTACCTGTCTCCCTACTTCATCAACAACCCCGAGCGCCAGGTTGCTGTGCTCGAAGATCCCTTCGTCCTGATCTTCGACAAGAAAATCAGCAACATCCGCGACCTGCTCCCCATTCTCGAGAATGTCGCCAAGACCAGCCGTCCCTTGCTGATCATCGCCGAAGACGTTGAAGGCGAAGCACTGGCAACGCTGGTGGTCAACAACATTCGTGGCACCATCAAGGCTGCTGCCGTCAAGGCACCCGGCTTTGGCGATCGCCGCAAGGCCATGCTCGAAGACATCGCCATCCTGACGGGTGGTGTGGTCATCTCCGAAGAAACCGGCATGTCCCTCGAAACCGCCACCCTGGAAGACCTGGGCCAGGCCAAGCGTGTGGAAATCGGCAAGGAAGACACCACGGTCATCGACGGTGCTGGCGACGGTCAGTCCATCGAGTCCCGCGTCAAGCAGATCCGTGTTCAAGTCGAAGAAGCCACTTCCGACTACGATCGCGAAAAGCTTCAGGAACGCGTTGCCAAGCTGGCTGGCGGGGTGGCCGTCATTCGCGTGGGCGCAGCGACTGAAGTCGAAATGAAAGAAAAGAAAGCCCGTGTTGAAGACGCCCTGCACGCCACGCGCGCTGCAGTTGAAGAAGGCATCGTGCCCGGTGGTGGTGTTGCACTGGTTCGCGCCAAGGCCAAGCTCGTTGACCTGAAAGGCGACAACCTCGACCAGGATGCCGGCATCAAGCTCATCCTGCGTGCCATCGAAGCACCGCTGCGCACCATTGTCGCCAACGCAGGCGAAGAGCCCAGCGTTGTCGTCAACCAAGTCATTGGCGGTGAAGGCAACTACGGCTACAACGCGGCTACCGACGAATACGGTGACCTCGTTGCCCAGGGTGTGCTGGACCCCACCAAGGTCACGCGTACCGCGCTGCAAAACGCTGCGTCCATCTCAAGCCTCATGCTCACGACCGAAGTTGCCGTGGCCGAGCTTGAAGAAGAAAAACCAGCTGCTCCCATGCCCGACATGGGTGGTATGGGCGGCATGGGCGGTATGGGTGGCATGGGCGGTTTCTAAGCCTGGCTTCCTGTCCCCCGGGGCTGGCCGCTGTGCCAGCCCTGCTGTACGCCCCCGCCCGTGGCCGCTTTCCGGCATGGCGGGGGTTTTTCATGTTCAAGTCACAAGGCGAGTCCTCCCATGTCAGTCTTTCTTGACAAGCTTCAGCATGCCTGGGCAATGAGCAATTCACAGCTGGTTGTGGGTCTGGACCCCGATCCCGCTGCCTTTCCGCCGGCTTTGCCTGATGGCCCGGATCGCATTCTCCGATTCTGCCAGGAGATTGTCCGGGCGACCGCGCCGCATGCCTGTGGCTTCAAGCCGCAAATTGCCTATTTTGCGGCGCAGGCAGCCGAGGCCCAGCTCGCCGATCTCTGCCTCTGGATACGGGAAACCTATCCGGATCACATGCTCATCCTTGATGCCAAGCGTGGCGATGTGGGCTCAACCGCCACCCAATACGCCCGCGAAGCTTTTGAGCGCTTCAGCGCCGATGCCGTCACCGTCAATCCGTACATGGGCTCAGACGCCGTGGCGCCCTTTCTGGCCTGGCGTGACAAGGGGGTGATTGTGCTGTGCCGGACATCCAATCCGGGTGGGGACGATCTCCAGAACCTTCACGTAGTACCGGACACGCCCCTGTATCTGCATGTGGCCGGCATGGTTGCCGATCAATGGAACCTGCACCAGCAATGTGCACTGGTGGTCGGGGCGACCTATCCCGAAGAGATTCGCCAGGTCCGTGAGCGTGTGGGCGACATGCCTCTGCTGATTCCCGGGGTCGGGGCTCAGGGAGGAGATCTGCAGGCTACCGTCAGGGCCGGTCGCAATCGGGATGGCACCGGCATGCTGATCAACTCCGGCCGCGCTATCCTGTATGCCAGTCAGGGTGTAGACTGGCGGGAAGCAGCAACGGCAGCAGCACGGGACACCCGTGACGCCATCAATGCAACCCTTCAGTCCTTCGATAGCAATTAACTATCAACCCAATAAACACAATCAATTTTACTTATGAGTGGCGGGTGCCTATACTGGCATCACGCTATCCGATCAATCCAATCAGGAGTTCATTCATGTCCTTGATCAACACGAAAATCAAGCCATTCAACGTACAGGCCTACCACAACGGCAAGTTTACCCAGGTGTCAGACGAGACCGTCGCCGGGCAATGGTCTGTATTTGTCTTTTATCCTGCTGACTTTACCTTTGTCTGCCCGACCGAACTCGAAGACCTGGCTGAACTCTATCCAGAATTCCAGAAGCTGGGCGTAGAAGTCTACAGTGTGTCGACCGATACGCACTTTTCACACAAAGCCTGGCACGATACATCCGATGCCATCGGCAAGGTCACCTACCCCATGCTGGCTGACCCCACCCATGTCCTGTCCCGCAACTTCGAAGTACTGATCGAAGAAGAGGGCATTGCCCTGCGTGGCACGTTTGTGGTCAACCCCGAAGGCGAAATCAAAGTCATGGAAGTCCATGACAACGGTATCGGCCGCAAGGCATCCGAGTTGCTCCGCAAAGTCAAGGCGGCTCAATACATCGCCAAGAACCCCGACGAGGTCTGCCCGGCCAAGTGGGAAGAAGGCGCTGAGACCCTCAAGCCCTCACTTGACCTGGTTGGCAAGATCTAAGCGTAGTCGATGCTTGTCTGCGGTGCTTTCGCTCGCAGACAGTATCACGGCGTGCCGCCGTGCGTCAGGTGGCGCATGGTGGCACGCCGCCCTTATCGATTCCGAACACTGTAAACAAGGATGACACGCTATGCTAGATACGAATCTCAAGGCCCAATTGCAAGGCTACATGGAAATGGTTGCCCAGCCCATTCGGCTGAGGGCCAACCTGGGTTCTGATGCCAAGTCAGAAGAACTGCGCAGCTTGCTGCAACAAATCGACTCCATGTCCGATCAGGTCAGCTATGTAGAAGAGTCGGATGACTCAAGACGTCAGCCTTCGTTTGCCATTGAGCGTGTCGGTACGGATATCGGCATCGAATTTGCCGGCATCCCGATGGGGCACGAGTTCACTTCTCTTGTCCTGGCCCTGCTTCAGGTTGGGGGTCACCCCATCAAGCTTGATGAAGACGTCATCCAGCAGATTCGCGACCTTCCCGGCGACTATCACTTCGAGACCTTTTTCTCGCTGTCATGCCAGAACTGTCCTGACACCGTTCAGGCACTCAACACCATGGCGGTCATCAACCCGCGCATCCGGCATACTTCCATTGATGGCGGGGTATTCCCGGCTGAAGTCGAAGCACGCGAGGTCATGTCGGTGCCCACCATGTTCCTTGATGGCGAACATTTTGGCCAGGGCCGCACAACGGTCGAAGCCTTGCTGGCCCGACTGGATACGGGCTCATCCGAGCGCCAGGCCCAGGCGCTCTCCGAGAAAGAACCCTTTGATGTGCTTGTCGTGGGGGGCGGGCCCGCTGGTGCGGCCGCAGCCATTTACGCAGCACGCAAGGGCATACGCACAGGCGTGGTAGCCGAACGTTTTGGCGGCCAGGTTCTCGACACCATGACCATAGAAAATTACATTTCTGTCAAGGAGACGACCGGACCCGAGTTTGCCACGGCACTGGAAGCCCATGTGCGCGACTACGACGTTGACATCATGAACCTGCAGCAGGCAGAAAAGCTGCTGCCGGGCGAGGGCATGCACGAAATCAGGCTGGCCAACGGCGGCTCCGTCAAGGGCCGTTCCATTATCCTGGCGACGGGCGCCCGCTGGCGCAAGATCAATGTGCCGGGTGAGGCCGAATACGCCAACCGGGGCGTGGCCTACTGCCCGCACTGCGATGGCCCGCTTTTCAAGGGCAAGCACGTTGCCGTCATTGGTGGCGGCAACTCCGGCGTCGAGGCGGCCATTGATCTGGCCGGATTGGTCAAGCATGTCACCCTGCTTGAGTTCGACACCGCCCTGCGTGCTGACGATGTCCTGCAACGCAAGCTGCGCAGCCTGCCCAATGTCACCATCCTGACTTCTGCACAAACAACAGAAATCCACGGGGATGGCAGCCGGGTCAATGGCTTGCAATACACGGATCGCGACTCGGGCGAGTCCCACCATGTGGCTCTTGAAGGGGTTTTCATCCAGATTGGTCTGGTGCCCAATACCGAGTGGCTGAAAGACACCATGGCCCTGTCCCCGCACGGCGAGATCGAAGTCGACATCAGGGGACAGACGTCCATCCCGGGCGTTTTTGCAGCCGGTGATGCCACTGTCGTTCCGTACAAGCAGATTGTGGTGGCGGCAGGCGATGGCGCCAAGGCGGCACTGAGTGCGTTTGATCACTTGATTCGCAGCTCGGTCGAAGCACCTGTTACCGATGCCAAGGCCGTGGCCTGAGCAATCGCTGATCCAACCTGCAGCATGTTTGCTGTATTGCTGAATGCCGGCTGAAAAGCCGGCATTTTTATTCTGACAAAGTACAATAGCCGTTTTTCTTGATGTTTACAGCAGGTGACAAGGTGACAGAAAAAATCAGCGTGGGCATTGTCGGGTATGGCAACCTCGGAGCAGGCGCACAGGCGGCCATTTCCAAAACCTCTGATATGGAGCTTGCTGCTGTTTTTTCCCGACGGCCTGCTGCGCAGGTTGAATTGATTGACGACACCGTAGCGGTTCATTCCCTGGACACCATTGACGCCTGGCGCGATCGCCTTGACGTCCTCATCCTGTGCGGGGGCTCGCGCAACGACCTTCCCGAGCAGGGGCCTGACCTGGCCGCCCGCTTCTGCACGGTAGACAGCTACGATAACCACGCACGCATCCCCGAATACTTCGAGCGTGTTGACGAGGCGGCCCGCAAGGGCGGCACCACGGCACTGATCTCGACCGGCTGGGATCCGGGCCTGTTTTCCATTAACCGGATGTGGGCCGAAGCCATCTTGCCCGATGGCCAGACAGACACCTTCTGGGGCAAGGGCCTCAGCCAGGGGCATTCAGACGCCGTGCGGCGGGTGCCCGGTGTAAAGGCCGGCGTGCAATATACACTGCCTTCAGAAAGCGCCATGGCGCGGGTGCGTGCCGGCGAGCAGCCGCAATTGTCTACCCGTGAACGCCATGTTCGCGAATGTCATGTGGTGCTGGATGACGGCGCCGATGCCGACATCGTCAGGCAGGCCATCGTGACCATGCCTGATTACTTCGCTGATTACGACACCACGGTGCACTTCATTGATGAAGCCACCCTGGAGCGTGACCACGCCAGCATGCCCCATGGCGGGTTTGTCAGC
>DATGUI010000238.1:0-12128 GCA_035301405.1 Burkholderiaceae bacterium | reverse complement strand
CACCAGGTAATCACCATGGAATTTTTCCGCATTCGTCGCACCATACCGTTCATGCGCCACGCGCTGGTGCTCAACCTTGTCAGCGTGTTTTTCTTTCTGGCAGCCATCACCTTCATTGTGCTGCGCGGCTTCAATCTATCGATTGAATTCACTGGCGGGACGGTCATGGAAGTCAGCTACTCGCAGACTGTCCAGCTCGATGAGATCCGCCAGGTGATGGACGAACTCGATTACGGCGACTACCAGGTTCAGAACTTTGGCACGTCACGCGATGTCATGATCCGCCTGCCGGTTCGCGAAGGCGAAACCTCAGCCCAGCAAAGCGAATCCATCATGGAAGCACTGCATGCCCAGAACCCCGATGCCGAACTTCGCCGCGTCGAGTTTGTCGGCCCGCAGGTCGGGGAAGAGCTCATGCACAATGGGCTGATGGCCCTGCTGTTTGTGGTCATTGGCATCATGATCTATCTGGCCGTGCGCTTTGAATGGAAGTTTGCCATTGCCGGGGTCGTGGCCAATCTTCATGACGTCATCATCATCCTTGGGTTCTTTGCCCTGTTCCAGTGGGAATTCTCCCTGTCCGTCCTGGCAGGGGTGCTGGCCGTCCTGGGCTATTCCGTGAACGAATCGGTCGTCATCATGGATCGGATTCGCGAGAATTTCCGCAAGGAACGCCGCATGCCCGTTGATGAGGTCATCAACAGCGCCATCACCCAGACCATGTCCCGCACGGTCATCACGCACGGCTCTACCCAGATCATGGTCCTGTCCATGCTGTTTTTTGGCGGACCCACGCTGCATTACTTCGCCCTGGCACTTACCATCGGTATCTGGTTCGGTATCTATTCTTCCATTTTTGTCGCATCGTCCATCGCCATGTGGCTGGGTGTCAAGCGAGAAGACCTCGTCAAAGTCGTGAAAAAGGAAGACCCGCAAGCAGAGCTGGGCTGACCCGGCGCCCCTGTACAGACGGTATAATGGGCCGAATCCGCTTTCAGACTTCTGCCCGCGGGGTCAACACCCGTCACGGCCATACATTATGCAAGAAACATCCCTGAAACGCCCGCAGCCGGGCGTTCGTCCTCGAGTCCCCGCCGCATCACAGCCATCGCCAGGCCATCATCCGGTGGGTGCACCCCGGAAGGTATTCATTCGCACCTTTGGCTGTCAGATGAATGAATACGACTCGGACAAGATGCTCGATGTCCTGCACAATGAAATCGGCATCGAACTCACCCGTCAGGCAGAAGACGCCGATATCATTCTGTTCAACACCTGTTCGGTGCGAGAAAAGGCACAGGAAAAGGTTTTTTCAGACCTTGGCCGGGTGCGGCATCTCAAGACTGCCCGCCCTGACCTGGTCATTGGCGTGGGTGGTTGTGTTGCCAGTCAGGAAGGCCAGGCCATTGTCGACCGTGCACCATTTGTGGATGTGGTCTTTGGCCCGCAAACGCTGCATCGCCTGCCCGAGTTGATTCGCCAGCGCCACGCCAAGGGGCGTCCACAGGTTGACATCAGCTTTCCCGAAATCGAAAAGTTTGACAACCTGCCGCCAGCGCGCGTGGACGGCCCGTCAGCATTTGTCTCCATCATGGAAGGCTGCAGCAAATACTGCAGCTTCTGTGTCGTTCCCTATACTCGCGGCCCTGAGGTCTCTCGCCCCTTTCACGATGTGCTCATCGATGTGGCCGATCTGGCAGACCAGGGCGTCAGGGAAGTCACCCTGCTGGGGCAAAACGTCAATGCCTATCGCGGCAGCATGGGCGACGACGAAACCATTGCCGACTTTGCCATGCTGCTCGAATACGTGCACGACATCCCCGGCATCGAACGCATACGCTACACGACGTCGCACCCCAAGGAAATGACCAGCCGCCTGATTGACGCCCACGGCAAGCTGCCCAAGCTGGCGCCGTTCCTGCATCTGCCCGTGCAGGCTGGCAGCGACCGCGTGCTGGCCGCCATGAAACGCGGCTACACCACACTGGAGTACAAGTCCATCATTCGGCGGTTGCGTGCAGCACGCCCGGACATCACCCTGTCTTCCGACTTCATCGTCGGCTTTCCCGGTGAAACCGAAGCGGACTTCGAAAAGACCATGCAGCTCATCCGCGATGTCGGGTTTGATCAGTCATTCTCGTTTGTCTATTCCCGCCGGCCCGGAACACCCGCGGCCGATCTCGTTGACGACACCCCGAAAGACGTCAAGTTCGAACGCCTGCACCGGCTGCAGGCCCTGATCAACGAGCAGGCAGCAGCCATCAGCCACGCCATGGTGGGTACCGTGCAGCAGGTGCTGGTCGAGGGGCCATCACGACGTGATCCCAATGAACTGTCAGGCAAGGTGGCCAACAATCGTACCGTGAACTTCGCCGGTCAGCCCCGTCTCATTGGCCAGATGGTTGACGTCCACATCACACAGGCCATGGCCAATTCGCTTCGCGGCGACATCCTCATCACGACCTGACACAATAATGGCCAGAACCCAACGCAACGACAAGCCCATTACCCTCAGCCTTGACGGCGACAACACTAATCTTGCCAACCTGTGTGGCCCCCTCGATGAAAACCTGCGTCAGATAGCAGAAGGCTGGGATGTCGACATTCGCCGGCGCGGCAACCAGGTTTCTGTAACGGGCGAGCAGGCTCGCGCCGCCGCCAATGCCATCGAGTGGTTTCATGAAAGAGCCGTGCATCAGGCGTTGTCGGTGGGCGATATCCAGTTGGGACTAGTTGAACTGGGCGCCGGCCACAAGCCGGATCCGGAAGAAGACGATACCGCCCCCCCTGCTGACGACCTGCCTCCCGTAGACGATCGCAGCCTCAGCTTGCGAGTGCCTCATGGTGACATCCGTCCGCGTACGCCTCGTCAACGTCAATATCTTAACCAGATCCTCACGCACGACATCACGTTTGGCATCGGCCCTGCCGGTACGGGCAAGACATGGCTGGCCGTGGCCTGCGCCATCGACGCCCTGCAACGGGATACTGTCCAGCGGCTCGTGCTGACCCGACCTGCCGTCGAGGCCGGGGAGCGGCTGGGCTTCCTGCCGGGCGACCTGTCACAGAAAGTCGATCCCTATCTGCGGCCGCTTTACGATGCCCTGTATGACCTCATGGGTTACGAACGGGTCCAGCGCATGTTTGAAAAACAGATCATCGAGCTGGCACCTCTGGCCTACATGCGCGGCCGCACGCTTAATCATTCATTTGTCATTCTTGATGAAGCGCAGAACACCAGCCCGGAACAAATGAAAATGTTCCTGACCCGGATCGGCTTTGGCAGCAAGGCCGTGGTCAATGGCGACCCCTCACAGGTTGACCTGCCACGGGGCCAGTCCAGTGGCCTTGATCATGCCATCGCGACCCTGCAGCACGTATCAGGCATTGCCAATACCCGCTTCACCAGCCGCGATGTGGTCCGGCACCCACTGGTTGCACGCATTGTGGATGCTTATGAAAACGCCCCCGAGTCCACCCGGCCTTAGCCTGGCCGTGCAGTACGCCACCTCGGCCCCCAGCCTGGAGCGCTGGCGCCTGAGGCGCTGGGTGCAACGGGCGCTGGCCGGGGGCTGTGCCGATCTGGCCGCACGACAACAACCTGTACCCACCACAGCAGAATTCACGCTGCGGCTGGTTGATGCTGAAGAAGGAGCCGAACTGAATGAGACCTGGCGCCAGAGCAGCGGCCCCACCAACGTGCTGACCTTTACTTATGACGACATGCCCGCAACCAAGTTGCTGGCCGATATCGTGCTATGCGTGCCGGTAATCGAAGCTGAAGCCAGGCACCAGGACAAGGTGCTGCACCACCACGCCGCTCACCTCGTCACCCATGGCGTCCTGCACGCCCTGGGCTACGATCACGATACCGACGAGCAGGCCCGGATCATGGAAACCCTTGAATCACAACTGCTTGCTACCGCGGGTATTCCTGATCCCTATCAAACATCCGTCCCTCCTGCAAGCCCATGATTTCGGTTATGCTAAAACCATTGCTTACCATCGCCATCATTCATGTCCGACACCGCTACTGACGCCGAGCCTCGATCGTCGCGGCAGGGTTCCCGAACCCTGCTTGAACGCCTGACCGCATTCATGCGGCCCAACGAACCTGCTGATCGCGAAGAAATCAAAGCCGTACTCGACGCCGCCCACGATCGCGACATTCTCGACGGAGAATCCTGGTCCATGATCTCCGGCGCGCTGGAGGTCGCCAACAAGACCGTGGCCGACATCATGGTGCCGCGCTCGCGCATGGACATGATCGACATTGATCTGCCCCTTGCCCAGCTGCTGCCCGATATCCTTGATACCGGCCGCTCGCGCTTTCCGGTCTTTGAAGACGACCGGGAAAACATTATCGGCATCCTGCTGGCCAAGGACCTTCTGCAATCCATCACCAATCCGGGGCTCAACCTGCGCACCCTGGTGCGGCCCGCCGTGTTTGTGCCCGAATCCAAGCGCCTCAATGTCCTGCTGCACGACTTCCGCAGCAGCCGCAACCATCTCGCCATCGTGATCGACGAACATGGTGGCACGTCCGGCCTGGTCACCATGGAAGACGTGCTGGAACAGATTGTGGGCGATATCGAGGACGAGTTCGACGAAGACGAAGCCAAGACCATCTTCCAGACGGGCAACAACAGTTGGCGGGCCATGGGCATTACCACCATAGAAAATTTCAACAGACAGTTTGACATTGCACTGCCAGAGGGCGACTACGACACCATAGGCGGCTGGCTGGCTGCCGAACTGGGTCATATCCCCCAGCGGGGCGAGCACCTCGTCCACGGGCCTCTCAGACTGACCGTTGTCGGCGCCGATGCCAAACGCGCGCTCTGGGTACACGTCCAGATCCTGTCCGCCGACATCGAGGCCAAAGCACACGCCCATGGCTAAAGAGCGGCCCGCAGGAAAGGCCGTCTTGCCTGCTGGCCTGATTGCCCTGCTGCTGGGGTCTGTGCACGCCTTGTCGTTTGCACCACAACCCCTGCCCCTGTGGATGCTGCCCTTTGTGCAAATATTCACACTGGCGCTGTGTCTGCTAGAAGTCAGCCGTCTCTCCCGGACCCGCTCGGCGCTTGTCTTCGGCTTTCTGTTCGGACTGGGCCACTTCACGGTTGGCCTGTACTGGCTGTTCATCAGCATGCACCGATATGGCGGGCTGGCCTGGCCCATGGCCGCACTGGGCGTGCTCGCGCTGGCTGCATTTCTGGCCCTGTATATCGTGCTGGCAGTGGCCGGCCTGCGCGTGGCAGGCATTCATCATGCGGGGCGTCAGTTGAACTGGCGTCAGCAACTGCTGATGGCCGTCACCTGTGCCTCTGTCTGGACGCTGGCAGAATGGCTGCGCGGCACGCTACTGACCGGCTTTCCGTGGCTGAACATCGGTTATGCCCATGCAGAAGGCGTGCTGGCCTGGTGGGCGCCCGTGACAGGCGTCTACGGCCTGGCCTGGCTCGCTGCCTTCGCTGCCGCATCAGTGGCCCTGTTCATCCGGCACAAGGACAGCGACCGGGCGGCCGGTGCCGCCGTGTGCATTGGCATCACCATCCTCATCGGTCTGGCGGGCATTATCCTGTCTCACAAAGCCTGGACGGATCCTGCCGGTGACCCGCTCATCATCCGGCTGGTGCAGGGCAATGTGCCCCAGTCAGAAAAATTTGACCCTGCCCTCATGAGCCAGGGCATTGCCACCTACCAGGAGCTGGCTGCCCTCGAGGCCAAGTCTGACGAGGGCCAGCCCGACATCATTGTGCTGCCTGAAACGGTGATGCCGGTATTTCAGGACCTGATCGCCCGTGAAATCTGGCAGCAATGGCTGCGAATCGCCGCCCAGCATGATGCAACCATCCTGATGGGCGCTCCCTTGCGCGATGCCGCTGGCCAGCATCACACCAACAGCGCCATCGCCTTCAGCGCCGATACCCCCGTGGAAGACCTGATGTCGGCCCAAACGCCACACCGCTATGACAAACACCATCTGGTTCCCTTTGGCGAGTTCGTTCCCAAGGGGTTCCGCTGGTTTGTCGATGCCATGCACATCCCGCTGGGAGACTTTGATCGCGGCTCCCTCGGACAAGCGCCTTTCTCGCTGCGTGATCAGCATGTCGCTCCCGACATCTGCTACGAAGATATATTCGGCGAAGAAATCATCCAGCAAGTCAGACCGGATGATGGCGGCACACCGGGGGCCACCGTACTGATCAACGTCAGCAACCTGGCCTGGTTCGGAGACACCTGGGCCTTGCGCCAGCATCTGCAGATCGCCCGTGTCCGCGCCATGGAAACCGGACGGCCCATGTTGCGAGCCACCAACACAGGCGCCACCGCTGCCATCGACCCCAATGGGACGCTGCGCGCACTGCTGCCCACCATGGAGGCCGGCGTCCTTGATATTGAGGTACAGGGCATGCAGGGCCTGACCCCTTACACCCGCTGGGGGAACCTTCCTGTCCTGCTCTGGAGTCTGCTCTGGTGGCTGACTGGAAGCATGGTTTTAGGCAGACGGATAGCCTGCTTGCCCAAAGTGGAATAATCATGCATAATTACGGTTTCGTTGGTTGGCGGCAACAGTGTTGTCAACAACAAACGGGGGTATAGCTCAGCTGGGAGAGCGCTTGCATGGCATGCAAGAGGTCAGCGGTTCGATCCCGCTTACCTCCACCAAAACGAAAGCAGCAACACAAGCATGGCTTTCATGTTATAGTTGCGCACTTGTTGAAACGTCCCCTTCGTCTAGAGGCCTAGGACACCGCCCTTTCACGGCGGCAACAGGGGTTCGAATCCCCTAGGGGACGCCACCACATTCCAAGTTATAATGTGGTCGCAGCTGGAGCGGTAGTTCAGTTGGTTAGAATACCGGCCTGTCACGCCGGGGGTCGCGGGTTCGAGTCCCGTCCGCTCCGCCAGATTCGACACATCAAGCCCTTGTTCAGCAAGGGCTTTTTTGTTTCCGGCTGCGGCGCCAGGCGGCGGCTCTACCCCTCGAAAAACACGATTCATTGGGGGTGTGGCAGCTGCCACACCCTTGCAGGCTGGCGTCAGAGCGTTGCAGCAACCTCATCCAGTGACTTCCTGAAGCGTGCCACCATGTCATCCACTTCCTGTTCCGTGATGATCAGGGGCGGACAGAACGCGACCGCATCCTGGATATTACGGACAATCAGGCCATTTTCATGGCACCGGGCCGCAACCGCCGTCCCCACGGATCCGGCCGGGTCAAAAGGCGCGCGCGTTGATTTGTCGGCGACCAGCTCGACGGCGGCAATGAGGCCCATGCCCCGTACCTGGCCCACCAGCGGGTGGTCACTGAGTTCCTGCAGGGCTGACTGCAGCTTCTGGCCTACTCTGGCGGCATTGTCAACGAGACCTTTTTCTTCAATGATGCGGATGTTCTCGATGGCCACGGCGGCGGCAACCGGATGACCACTGGCCGTGTAGCCGTGCCCGAACACACCCAGCTTGCCGCTGTGGCTGGCAATGACATCGTCCACTTTCTTGTTGATCAGCACGGCGGCAAAAGGCAGGTACGAAGACGTAATCTGCTTGGACAACACCATGATGTCAGGTTCGATGCCAAACACGTCCGAGCCATACATCTTGCCCAGTCGACCAAAGCCGGTAATGACCTCGTCGACAATCACGAGAATGTCGTGCTTTCGGCAGACTTCCTGAATGCGTTCCCAATAGGTTTCAGGGGGGATGATGACCCCGCCTGCGCCCATCACCGGCTCGCCAATGAAACCGGCAATGGTATCTGCCCCTTCGGCCAGGATGAGGTCTTCGAGCTCGGCGGCCAGGCGCTCGGCAAACTGCACTTCTGTTTCGCCTGGCAGCCCTTCGCGATAGAAGTCCGGGCATCGGACATGGCGAACCTGGGGGATGGGCAGATCAAAATCCTTGTGATTGGGTGCCAGCCCCGTGAGACTGGCCGATGCCACGGTAACCCCGTGGTAGGCACGCTGCCGGGAGATGATTTTCTTTTTCTGTGGCCGGCCCAGCGCATTGTTGTAGTACCACAGCATCTTGATCACCGTGTCGTTGGCTTCCGAACCCGAGTTGGTGAAGAACGCGCGGCTCATTTTTCCGTGCGTGCTTTCTACCAGCAGCTCCGCAAGCTCAATGGACGGCGTATGGGTCTTGTGCGTGAATGAATGGTAGAAAGGCAGCTTCTGCATCTGTCTTGCAGCGGCATCAACGAGGCGCTGCTCGTTGAAACCCACCGCCACACTCCACAGGCCGGCCATGCCTTCTATATATTTTTTGCCGGTCGCATCATAAACATGGATGCCCTCACCGCTTTCAATGACGATGGGGCCGATCTCGCGGTGCTTGACGGCGTTGGTATAGGGATGCAAGACGTAAGTGATGTCGCGCTCCTGCAGCGAGCCAGGTGTGGTGCTCATAAACGTACTTCCTTGATACAAGATGTTGATGCCCTATATCCCGAGCAGGATATGAGCGGGTAGCGTCAATATACTTCCCATGACCCTGTTCCGGAAGGGGCAAACAGGGAAAAGGCGTTCCTGAGTGCTCGCAGAGCTATGCTGCAATACGACTTTAGTATGATTGGATGCGCCGGATTGTGGTACAACAGCCGGCATTCACTCTAATTGACGGGAGGCGTCCAGGGGACCGATGGAACAAAGCATCACCCTCATTCTCAACTGCCTGACATTGATCAGCATCTTGATTCTCGTATCCCTGGGGCTGGCCATTATCTTTGGCCTCATGAATGTCATCAATCTGGCTCATGGGGACTTCGTTACGGTCGGTGCCTACACCCTGGCCTTTACTCAAGCCATGGGTGGCAATTACTGGCTGGCGCTGTTTCTCGCGCCTTTTGTTGGCGCCGCACTGGGCTGGACCATTGAACGCAGCATGATGCGCCATCTGTATCACCGGCCTCAGGCAATCATTCTCGCCACCTGGGGACTGGGCATGATCATCCAGCAGTTGCTGCAACTTGGTTTTGGTGCTGCCCCACAACGCGTTTCTGGCCCCTTCGATGGCGCCATGGAAATCTTTGGTGCCACGTATCCCGTGTACCGGCTCGCTCTCATCGTTTTTTGCCTGCTGGTTGTGGCCATTGTCTATACGTTGCTGCGCTGGAGCCGGTTCGGACTTGATGTCCGGGCCATCATTCAAGACCACGACATGGCCAGCGCCCTGGGCATTGATACCGCCAGGGTCAACTCTGCCGCGTTCGCCCTGGGGGCCGCACTGGCAGCCGTTGCCGGTGTCCTGATCGCGCCGCTCACCGTGGTTGTGGCCCAGATGGGCATCAATTATCTGGCACGCTCCTTCTTTGTCGTGATTGTGGGCGGCGCCGGCAGTGCCACAGGCGTGGTTGCCGGCAGCTCAATCGTGGGAGGTCTCGAGACGCTCATGAGCTATCAGTTGCCACCCACGGTTGCCCAGGCTCTCGTCCTTGTCGTGGCCATTGTTCTCGTGCGCTTTCGTCCTCGTGGCCTGGTGGCATCATGAATATCCGCAGGTTTATTCTCCTTGTTGGCTGGCTGCTGCTGGCTGCCGTCCCCTTCTGGGCCGAAGGTTATACGCTGACGACGCTGCGCGACGTCCTGCTGTTCGGCCTGTTTGCCCTCAGCCTCGACTATCTCTGGGGCAAGACCGGCATTCTCAGCTTTGGTCATGCCGCATTTTTCGGCCTGGGTGCCTACGGGATGGCCATTGTCACGCTCAAGCTGGGCATTGATCCCCAGGTGGCCAGCATGCTGGGCTTGCTGGTAGGCGTGGCGCTGCCCATGGTCATTGCCGGTCTGATTGGTTACTTCCTGATTTTTGGCGGGGTGCGGGCAGCCTATCTGACCATTGTCACGCTGGCGCTTACCATCATTGCCCAGCAGGTGGCCATTGGCTGGTCCGACATGACAGGCGGTGACTCCGGCCTGATCGGCGTTCCTCCCCTTACCCTCAATATCGGCGACTTCAGCTTTGTCCTCATGGATCCGGCCATCTTCTACTGGGTGGTCTTTGGCCTGAGCTCGCTGATTCTGTACGTGCTGTGGCGCGTGTGTTCCGGCCATTACGGCAAGGTGCTGACGGCCCTCGAAGACAATGAAACCCGCATCCGTTCCCTGGGCTATCACACTCCCCTGCATCTGCTGGGCGTCTTCGTTGTCTCGGCCGGCATCGCTGGCCTGGCCGGCGCCCTCTATGCCACCGGCACAAGCTTTGTCACACCCGACCTGATCGGGCTCATGCTGTCCACCGAGGTCATCATGTGGGTGGCGGTCGGTGGTCGCGGCACCCTGGTCGGCCCTTTCATTGGCGCCTTCGTCGTCTGGTGGCTGCGTCAGGAAGTCTCCAGCATCGACACCAAGCTTTGGCCACTGTTCATTGGCGGCTTCTTCATACTGATGGTGTTTGCCTTCCCCAACGGCCTGTTGTCTGCGCTTGATCCCATCCGGAATCGTCTGGCACGCCGTGCCGAGAAAAAGGTGACCTCATGACTGAACTGCTGAAAGTCAGCGGCCTGGTAAAGCGCTTTGGTGGGCTCACGGCGGTCAATGACGTATCACTGAGTGTGGCTCGGGGCGAAATGAAATGCATCATTGGCCCAAACGGTGCAGGCAAGAGCACATTCCTGAACATGATTTGCGGCACGCTCAAGCCCACGGAAGGTCATGTGTGGTTCGAGGGCAAGGACATCACCCGCCTGACACTCAATGCCATTGCGCACCTTGGCATTGCCAGGAAATTTCAGGTGCCCAGCGTATTCGAGCGGCTTACCGTGCGCGACAATCTGGAAGTCGCCCGGGGTGGCATGAGACCTTCCCAGAAAAAGGGCGCCATGTCCGTCAACGAGATCCTTGACCTGATGAGCCTGTCCGACATCGCCAATACGCACGCCGGTGACATCGCCCACGGACAAAAGCAGTGGCTGGAGATCGGCATGGCCATGGCCATCAATCCCAAACTGCTGCTGCTTGACGAGCCCACTGCTGGCATGACGGTTGAAGAGTCCCTGCGCACGGCCGAGCTCTTGAAGCAGGCACAAAGCCAGTTTGCCACCATTGCCATTGAACACGACATGCGTTTCGTGCGCGCACTGGAATGCAATACTGCCGTCCTGCACCAGGGCCGCCTGATTGCCGATGGCACCTTTGCCGAAGTTGAGCAAGACCCCATGGTTCGTGACGTTTACCTAGGACGCAGCTGATTATGCTACAGGCAAAGAATCTGCATGCCCACTACGGGCCTCTGCCTATCTTGCTGGGCGTGGATTTCTCGCTTGCCAAGGGAGAAATCCTGACCCTGCTTGGTCGCAATGGCGCCGGCAAGACCACACTCATGCGCACGCTGACCGGCCTGCTGCCCGCAAGCCAGGGTGATGTGCTCTACAAGGACCAGACCATCACAGGCTTCAAGGCTCATGCGCGTGCACGAATGGGCATTGCCTATGTGCCCCAGGGCCGTGGCATCTTTCCCAAACTCTCGGTACGCGAAAACCTGTTGCTGGGCACCCGCGCACACCCGCAAGGCCGAACAGACATCGCTCCAGAAATCTTTGAGTATTTCCCGCGCCTGAAGGAACGGCTGCACCAGCCCGGAGGCACCCTGTCCGGTGGCGAGCAGCAAATGCTGGCACTGGGGCGGGCGTTGGCCGGCGCACCGTCTGTGCTGCTGCTCGACGAGCCCTCCGAGGGCATACAGCCCAGCATCGTGCACCAGATCGGCGAACTGCTTGTGCAGATTGTTGCCGAGACCTCCATTTCGGTGCTGCTGGTCGAACAAAACATCGACCTCGCTTTCCAGGCCGGCACACGCGGCCTCATCATGGAAAAAGGCACCATCGTGCGATCCGGCACCATGGATGAGCTCAGCGACGATTCACTCATGCGCGAGTTCATCGGCATCTGATTACTCCCCCAACACCCAATAGGAGACAGCAATGACAATCAAGCCTGTAACCAGACGTTCCATCATCAAGGGAGCCGGCGCGCTGGCCACCCTGAGCGTTGGCGGCTTCCCGGCGCTGCTACGCGCCCAGGACACCGTCAACATCGGGTTCATGACCGCCCTGACTGGGCTGGAAACCATTCTTGGCGAAACCCAGCTGAACTGCTTCAAGCTGGCAGTCGACGACATCAACGCTGCAG
>DATGUI010000237.1:0-4101 GCA_035301405.1 Burkholderiaceae bacterium | reverse complement strand
CGCGAAGTAGTGATTGAGGGCACCCACGGGCGGTGAAATGGACATGTCGTTGTCATTCAGGATGACAAGCATGTTGACGCCTGGTATGACACCCGCGTTGTTGAGCGCCTCGAAAGCCATGCCGGCTGTCATGGCACCGTCGCCAATGACGGCAATATGCTGGCGCGCCACGCCGGCGTTGCGCGATGCCACCGCCATGCCCAATGCAGCAGAAATGGAGGTGGATGAATGTGCGGTGCCGAATGCGTCGTATTCGGATTCGCAGCGGCGGGGAAACCCTGAAATACCGCCCTGCTGGCGCAAGCCGGGCATCTGGTCGCGCCGGCCCGTGAGTATCTTGTGGGCGTACGATTGGTGGCCGACATCCCACACCACGCGATCGGATGGCGTGTTGAATACGTAATGCAGCGCCACGGTGAGCTCAACCGTACCCAGATTGGAAGACAGGTGTCCCCCGGTACGGGCCACGGACTGCAGAATGAACTCGCGCAACTCGGCCGCCACCTCGTGCAATTCGGGACGGCTGAGGGCACGCAAGTCTGCAGGCGAATGGATCTGTTCTAGGGACGCCGGGCGCATGGATTCATTTAAACTTGAAAAAGACAGGTAAAGGTCATTTTAACCCCCAATGCCCGCGAGGTCTAAAACAGGCTGTCAGGTCGTCCCCTTTCAACCTTTCAACGATCGCGCCCGACAATGTAATCCACCATGCCGGCCAGCGCATCGGCGTGCTTGCCCAGCGGCCGGATGGCCTGATGGGCGGTATCCGCCAACTCGTGCAGATGGGTGCGTGATGCGTCCAGGCCCAGCATGGAGATGTAGGTGGGCTTGTTGCTGGCAGCGTCCTTGCCGGCCGTCTTGCCCAGTGTGGCCGTATCGGCCACGACATCAAGAATGTCGTCCACCACCTGAAACGCCAGCCCGACTGCCGAGGCATACTGCGACAACCCCTGGCGAGTCTCTGAACTGGCGCCGGCCACAATGCCGCCAATCAGCACACTGGCTTCAAGCAGTGCGCCGGTTTTCATGCGGTGCATCTGCCGCAGGGCATCAAGGGACAGCCGGGCGCCCACGCTGTCGCAATCAATGGCCTGCCCCCCTACCATGCCCTGGCTGCCGACGGCAACCGCCAGACGCTGCACGGCCTGGATGATCAGGGCAGGTGCAGCCGGCATGCCCGCCAGGAGCTCGAAAGCCAGTGGCTGCAATGCGTCACCGGCCAGCATGGCCGTTGCCTCGTCATACTGAACATGCACGGTGGGGCGGCCACGACGCAGGTCATCGTCATCCATGCAGGGGAGGTCATCGTGGACCAGGGAATAGGCGTGGATCAATTCCACGGCCGCGGCAGCATGATCCAGCGCCACGGCATGCGCCGATCCGCCCGCCGATGAATTGGCGGCAGCTTCACCCGCCGCATACACCAGGCAGGCACGCACCCGCTTGCCACCACCCAACACGGCATAGCGCATGGCATCGTGCAGGCGGGATGGCACCGTATTGCTTCGCGGCAACATGGCATCCAGCACGCTTTCAATGTGTTCGACACGATTCTGCATCCAGGTGGAGAAACTGGATGTCTCGGTAACTGCATTCATGATGACCCTTGAAACTGACCCCTTGCTGCGTCGCAATTGTACGCAACCCGGCGTGATGTTCAACCCGTGGCCACCGGCCTTTCGGGGTCGCTGCACCAGTCGCTCCACGAGCCCGGATAGAGGCGAGACCCGCCCAGGCCGGCAAGTTCCATGGCAAACAGGTTGTGACAGGCAAAAATGCCTGAACCACAATAGTGCACGACGTCATGGGCGTCGACCGGACCCAGCAGCTCGGCAAAATCCTGCTTGAGTGCGGCGGGGCTCTTGAAGCGCCCCGTGGCAGTCAGGTTTTCGGTAGCCGGCCGGTTGCTGGCCCCGGGAATGTGCCCTGCCACCGGGTCAATGGGCTCCTGCTCGCCCCGGTAACGGGCGGCATCGCGCGCATCCACCAGCGTCCAATCCCGAGCTGCGGCATCTTGCTCCAGCATGCTGGCGTCAGTGGTAGGCATATGCTGCTCCGTGTCTGGTTGCCCGCTGCCCGTCCAGGCGCTGGCTGGTGAGGACCGGCCAACTTGCGCCCCGGTGCCAGGGCCCTTTTCCTGTGTGCCCCCGTGCTCCTGCCAGGCGCGCCAGCCGCCATCAAGCATGGACACCTTGTCGTGCCCCAGCCAGCGCAACAACCACCAGGCCCGCGCTGCAAAGGCGCCCGTGTCTGCATCGTAGACAACCACGTGCGTATTCGGTGCGAGACCGGCGTCGGTCAGTTGGCGGGACAGGATCGTCGGATCCGGCAAGGGATGACGCCCATTGTGACCGGTGGGTGCCCCGGCAAGATCATTGTCCTGGTGCAGGAACACGGCGCCAGGGATATGGCCTTCCAGAAACTGGCGATGGCCGGCATCCGGATCCGTCAGGGCGTGGCGGACGTCGAGAACCAGCCACGATCCGGAAGACAGGCTGGCGGCAAGCGAAGCAGCATCGAGCAACAATGTGGGCATGAGGTCTCCTGTACGGGTGTGGGCAGACCTTACTATAACGCTGCGTGGTGCCATACAATCAAACCTTTTGATTTGCACAACCTCCCCCATCTGTATATTTATGTCTGTTACTTGATCCACGGGGTCACTCACATGAAAAGAATTGTGCTGTATTTGATGACTAACCTGGCGGTACTGGTCGTCCTTAGCCTGGTGATGAACATTTTTGGCGTTGGCCGCTATCTGCACGCCAATGGACTGGATGTTCAGCAGCTGCTGATATTCTCTGCCGTCATTGGCTTTGCGGGCTCGGGCATATCGCTGCTGATCAGCAAATGGATGGCCAAAACCACGACTGGCGCGCGAGTCATTGATCCGCAGGCACCGGCATCGCAAGCCGAATCCTGGTTGCTGGATACGGTCCATCAACTGGCTGATCGCGCCGGCATCGGTCGCCCCGAAGTCGCCATCTACGACGGGGCGCCCAACGCCTTTGCCACGGGCGCCTTCAAGAATGATGCCCTGGTCGCCGTATCAACCGGGTTGCTCCAGAGCATGAATGAGGAAGAAATCACCGCCGTCCTGGGCCATGAAGTGGCCCACATTGCCAATGGCGACATGGTCACGCTCACACTGATTCAGGGTGTCGTCAATACATTCGTCATTTTTCTTGCCCGCGTGGTGGGCTATGTCGTGGATTCCGTACTGTTTCGCAACAACAATCAGCGTGGCGGCATTGGCGCCGGCTACTACCTCACCGTCATCGTCTGCGAAATCCTTTTCGGGATTCTGGCATCCATCATTGTGGCGTGGTTTTCCCGCCAGCGTGAGTTTCGCGCCGACGCCGGCTCGGCACAGCTGCTGGGCTCGGGCCGCCCCATGATCAACGCCCTGGCACGACTTGGCGGACTGGAAGCGGGCGACCTGCCGAAAAACTTTGAGGCTGCGGGCATCAACAACGGTCGCGGTGTGGGCGCCCTGTTTGCTACCCACCCTCCCATCGAGGATCGCATTCGGGCCCTGCAAGGACAGCACGCCTGATCGCCCATGAAAGAATTGTTCGTCCTGCTCAAGTTTGGCGGTTTTACCGCGCTCCTGCTGTGGGGCGTGCACATGGTTCAGACAGGGGTGCAGCGCGCCTTCGGTGCCCGGCTCGGCGTCATCATGGGCCGGGCGCTGGGTACGCGCACCCGGTCGTTTCTGACCGGGCTGGGCATTACGGCGGCCATACAGAGCTCGACGGCAACGGGGCTGATGATCACCAGCTTTGCCGCCGGCGGCATGGTGGCACTCATGCCGGCACTGACCGCCATGCTGGGCGCCAATGTCGGCACCACCATCATCGTGCAACTGCTGTCATTCAACCTGACGGCCCTGGCCCCCGTGTTCGTGCTGATCGGCGTGTGGATGTTCCGCCATTTTCAACCCGGCAGGCGGCGCGACATGGGGCGGGTGTTCATTGGTTTCGGCTTGCTGCTGCTGGCCCTGCACGAACTGGTTCAGCTGCTGGCTCCACTGGAGGACGCCGCATTGCTGCCCGTACTGCTGGATGCCCTGGCGGATCAACCCGTGATTGCACTGCTGAT
>DATGUI010000236.1:0-3684 GCA_035301405.1 Burkholderiaceae bacterium | reverse complement strand
CGCCGTCCACCACGCCTTGGGACAGGGCGGTAAAGACCTCGGTGTAGGCCAGTGGCGTGGGGTTGGCGCCCTGATGCTTCCAGTAGGCGATGTGCATGGGGACTTCCATGGTGCGGATTTTCAGGCCCTTGACGTCTTCTGGTGCGACCACTTCGTGCTTGTTGTTGGAGAAGTGGCGCCAGCCGAGCTCGCCATAGGACAGGCCGATGAGGCCGCTTGCCTTCAGGCCGTCAAGCAGTTCCTGGCCGAAATCGCCGTCGAGGACTTCGTGCGCCGTTGCGGTGTCCTTGAAGATGAAGGGGAAGTCAAAGACCTGCAGGGCCTTGGAAAAGTTGGCCAGCACACCAATGGAAGGGGAGGCAATCTGGATGTCTCCGCTTTGGGTGCTTTCGATCATCTCGCGCTCGCCGCCAAGCTGGCCGTCGGGGAAGACGTCAACATTGATGCGGCCATCGGAGCGCTCTTCAACCAGCTTCTTGAACTCCATGAACGCTTCGTGCTGGGACGTTTCAGTGGAGACGACGTGCGCAGCAATGATGTTGAGTTCCTGGGCAAAGCCACTGGCTGCGAATGTCATCAGGCCGGCTGCGAGCAAGCCAGACAACACGGGGCGAAATTTGTTTTTTGGCATAGAACCTACCTTTACCGATTTTGAAGGGGATGGCTGCCGTTACAAAACATACAAATAAATACAGACGGCATGACGATCAATCATAGCAGGCGAAAGTGACCGCGTGAATAAGGATAAATCCGGATCAGAAAAAATTTTTTGCGTGGCTGGCCCTCAGGCTTGAAGCGGCAACGCCGTCTTGTACTTGACCTGTTTGAGAGCAAAGCTTGAGCGGATGTTGCTGATGCCGGGAATGATGGTGAGGTTATCAAGAATGAAACGCTCCAGCGCCTTGATGTCGGACACGACAATTCGCAGGAGATAATCCTCTTCGCCCGTCATGAGGTAGACCTCCATCACCTGATCGAAACGGGCCACTTCTTCTTCGAAGCGACGCAGCATGGAGGACTCTTGACGCTGCAGGCTGATCCGCACAAACACCGTCAGTTGCAGTCCGAGCGCGGCTGGATCCACCAGGGCGGCGTAGCGGGCAATGACGCCAGCAGATTCCAGCCGTTTCACCCGCGTCAGCGTGGGGGAGGGGGACAGATGAATGGCCTGTGCCAGCGCCACATTGCTGATGCCGGCGTCTTCCTGCAAAATGCCCAGTATTTTCAGATCGGTTGTATCCAGCTCTATTTTCGGCATGATCAAGTATTTATCGTATAAATAGAAGCATAATATGCTGTAGATGGTTGTTCATGCAACTTTATTCGGGTCCCTATGCGGCACTTTTCCCCCTATACTGAACAAGTTGCCCCACATAATCAGGATGTCCTCATGCAACCGAATTCAACTGCCCACGATCAGGATGACGACCAGCTGGAAACCCGGGAGTGGCAGGACGCGCTCAGTGCCGTCATGCAAAGTGCCGGCCCCGAACGGGCGCGTTTTCTGCTGAATGAGTTGGTGCGTACGGCCCATCGCGCCGGGCTGGCATGGCGCCCGCCGCTCAATACTCCCTATGTCAATACGGTGCATGTGTCGCACCAGCCGGATTTTCCTGGTGGCGAAACGGCATTGCGCCTGGAAGAGCGCCTGGCCAGCATCATTCGCTGGAATGCCCTGGCCATGGTGGTGCGTGCCAACCGCAGCTACGGTGAGCTGGGCGGACACATTGCCAGCTATGCCTCGGCAGCGGATCTGTTCGAAGTTGGCTTCAATCACTATTTTCGAGCCCGCTCAGACGATTTCGACGGCGATCTGGTCTTCTTTCAGCCGCACTCTGCACCGGGCATCTATAGTCGTGCGTTTCTTGAAGGCCGGCTCAGCAAGGCGCAGCTGTCCCTGTTCCGGCAAGAGGTAAAGGCCCAGCAGGACGACTCCCAGGGCCTGTCTTCTTATCCCCATCCGTGGCTGATGCCCGACTTCTGGCAGTTTCCAACCGGGTCAATGGGTCTGGGGCCCATCAATGCCATCTATCAGGCGCGCTTCATGCGCTATCTGCAAAACCGCGGCTTGCTGGCAGATCAGGGCCGCAAGGTCTGGGGCGTGTTTGGTGATGGTGAAATGGACGAGCCCGAGTCGGTGGGGGCACTCACGCTGGCAGCGCGCGAACAGCTGGACAATCTCGTCTTTGTCGTCAATTGCAATTTGCAGAGGCTGGATGGACCGGTGCGTGGCAACGGCAACATCGTCAATGAGCTCGAGGCCCTGTTTACCGGTGCAGGCTGGAATGTGATCAAGTTGTTATGGAGCAGTGACTGGGACCCCCTGTTTGCCAGGGATGCCGAAGGTGAGTTGGCAGAAATACTGGGTCGCACGGTCGACGGGGCCATGCAGACCCTGGCGGCCAACGATGGCGCCTACAATCGCGCCCATTTCTTCAGTCAGACGCCGGGCCTGCGCGCCCTGATCAGTCAAATGAGTGATCACGAAATCGACAGGCTGCGACGCGGCGGCCACGACATGCGCAAGATCCACGCCGCCTACGATGCCGCCACCAGGCACACGGGGCAGCCCACCGTGATTCTGGCATTGACGACCAAGGGATGGGGCATGGGCAACGCAGGGCAGGGAAAAATGACCACGCATCAGCAAAAGCAGCTGGATGTGGACCAGTTGCGTGCCTTCCGTGATCGCTTCGATCTGCCCATTTCCGATGCGGACTGTGACGAGCTGGCGTTTTACCGCCCTGACGAAGATTCCCCCGAAATGCAGCACCTGCTGGCGCGCCGAGCACGGCTGGGCGGTGGCTTGCCCGCCAGGCAGGCCCGGGCTGCGTCCATGACACCTCCACCCCTGAGCAGCTATGCGGGTTTTGTGACAGAAGGCGAGGGCGGGCGCAGCATATCCAGCACCATGGCGTTTGTGCGCATGTTGTCGGCACTGCTCAAGGATGCCGATCTGGGCAAGCGCGTCGTGCCCATTGTGGCGGACGAAGCCCGTACCTTTGGCATGGCCAACCTGTTCCGGCAGGTGGGCATCTACGCGCCCCTGGGCCAGCTCTACGAGCCCGAAGACAGCGCATCGCTGGTGGCTTATCACGAGGCTGTTGATGGCCAGATTCTTGAAGAGGGCATTACCGAGGCCGGGGCCCTGTCGTCCTGGACGGCTGCCGCCACCAGTTACGCCGTGCATGGCCTGCCCATGTTGCCCTTCTATATCTACTACTCCATGTTTGGCTTTCAGCGGGTGGGCGACCTGATCTGGGCAGCCGCCGACCAGCGCGCCCGGGGCTTTCTGATTGGCGCCACCGCTGGCAAGACCACCCTGGCGGGTGAAGGTCTGCAGCATCAGGATGGCAGCAGTCATCTCTACGCATCTACCGTGCCCAACTGTGTGTCCTACGACCCCGCTTACGGTTACGAGCTGGCTGTCATCATGGAGGACGGCATGGAACGCATGCTGGCCCGGCAGGAAGACGTCTTCTATTACATAACCGTCAGCAACGAACGCCTGGAGCAACCCGCCATGCCACAAGATGTGGAAGAGGGCATACGCCGGGGCATGTACCGGCTGGAAGGTGATGTCAATCCCGATGTCCGCCTGCTGGCGTCCGGCCCCATCGTGGATGAGGCGCGTCGTGCAGCACGGTTGCTGCGCGAGCAGTTTGATCTGGCCGTCGAGGTCTG
>DATGUI010000235.1:0-5732 GCA_035301405.1 Burkholderiaceae bacterium | reverse complement strand
CTCAGGCATGGCCTTCTACGATGCGCGCCGTTTTCCCGCCTGGGAGCATTCGCTGTTCATTGGGGCGCTCAAGGGCCGGACCTTGATACGGCTGGAGCTGGATGGCGATCGTGTGGTGCACGAAGAGCGCCTGCTTCAGTCACTGGAAGCGCGTATCCGTGATGTGCGGCTTGGCCCCGATGGCTTTTTGTACCTGCTCACCGACTCGCCCCAGGGGCGTCTCCTGAAAGTGGGTCTGGAACCGTAGGCTTGAGGTCAGGCAGGTGCAGGTCTGCGGGCGCGGGCGTTCAAGGGGCGTTCAAGTCATGGATGTCAGTACGTCTTGCATGTCGAACACGCCAAAATCCTTGCGTGCCAGATATCGTGCTGCCTGCAGGCTGCCCTGGGCGTAGGTGGCGCGGCTGGACGAGCGGTGGGTGATTTCAATCCGTTCACCCTGTCCGCAGAAATAGACCGTATGGTCGCCAACAATATCACCGCCGCGTACCACTGAAAAGCCGATGTTTCCAGTTTCTCGTGGGCCGGTGTGACCGTGGCGTGTCCAGTCAGCGATGGTGTCCAGCTCTTTGCCCCAGGCGTTGGCAACGGCCTCGCCCATGGCAATGGCGGTTCCGGAGGGCGCATCGACCTTGTGCCGGTGGTGTGCTTCGAAGACTTCAACATCAAAGCCGCTGGATAGCAGGCGCGCTGCAACCTCAAGAAGCTTGAGCGTGACATTCACGCCCATGCTCATGTTGGGGGCAAAGACGATGGCGATATGCTGGCCGGCACGCTGAATGGCCTGTTTCTGCTTGTCATCCAGCCCCGTTGTACCAACGACATAGCGCGTGTTGTGGGCGAGGCAGGCCTCGAGGTGGGCATCCAGTGCTTCGGGAAGCGTGAAATCAATCAGGCAGTCTGCCTGCGTCAGCGCAGTCAGGTCGTCCGTGATGAGCACACCGGTTTGCTGGCCTGAAAAGGTGCCGGCATCCTGGCCGATGACGGGTGATCCGGGCCGGTCCAGAGCCGCTGCCAGTGTCATGTCGTCACTTTGCAGGACGGCGTCAATCAGCATCCGGCCCATACGGCCATTGGCGCCGGCAATGGCGATACGCATTGTTTCTATCCTTGTCGTCAATGTTCAATCAAGCGGTTCGGCAAAGACAGCTGGGTCGTCAGCATGGTGTGCCGAGGCCGAAGGGGTGGGTTCAGTGGGGGCCGTTGACGACTCGTCATCGGCGTGATTTTTGGGATCCGGCTTCTGGAATGGCTGGTGGTTGGGTTGGTCGTCTCCGGACCAGTGGGAAAGCGAATCTCCCTCAAACCATACTGTGAACTGGCGTTTTTCTGTTGTTCCGTAGCCTGGCTTGTTATAGTAGGGGTAGTCCCAGCGATCGCTGCGGAACACGTTCTGCAAAGTGGGTGTGCCCAGAATATACCGAACCTGCTCTCGCGACATGCCCGATTCCAGCTGACTCACCTTTTCGGCGGTAACCCAGTTACCCTGCTGAATGTCGGGCCGGTACGGGAACCCCCATTTGCCACCGCCGCAGGCGGAAAGCATAAGGGTTAAAATAATTGTCACCAGTGTGGTGCGCAGCATTGCGTAGTCAGGTTTGGCAGTTGTTAGCACAGAAGCACCCCTGTCGGTCAGAACGATAAAGCTTTGATCATATGCGCAGAACACCCTGAATGATAGCGCTTGTTTGTCTTTTTTACTGAGGCCGTCAACATGGAAAGTCAGAATGAGTTGAAAAGTGCGGGGCTTAAGGCGACCTTTCCCCGTTTGAAAATTCTGGATATTTTCCGGCGCGCTGAACCCCGACACCAAAGTGCTGAAGATGTTTATCGAACGCTGATTGCCGAGGATGTCGAAATTGGCCTGGCTACCGTTTACCGTGTCCTGACCCAATTTGAGCAAGCCGGTATTTTAACGCGAAGCCAGTTCGATGGAACTCGCGCCGTTTTTGAATTGAACGATGGTGACCACCACGACCACCTGATCTGCACCAGCTGCGGCAAAGTTGTCGAGTTTCATGATACCAGTATCCTGGAGCGTCAACAGGCCATTGCAGAAGAGCAAGGCTACACGCTGGAAAGCCACACGCTCATGCTGTATGGCATATGCGCCCGATGCACGGAAGGCGGTCAGCCGGCCGAATGAGCCAACGGCTTCTGCAACGCCGCCACGCTACCCCTGGGTGCCCAGCATCTCGCGGGCGTGGCGCAGTGTGGTCTCGGTAATGTCCAGCCCGCCCAGCATGCGGGCAATTTCTTCGATGCGTGCTGTCTGGCCCAGCGCCACAATACTCGAATGGGTGGTGTCTCCACGGGTCTGCTTGCTGACTTCAAAATGATGCGCTCCGCATGCGGCTACCTGGGGCAGATGCGTCACGCAAAGCACCTGGTGCTGCTGTCCCAGTTCTCGCAGCAAGCGGCCCACGACCTCGGCCACCGCGCCGCCCACGCCACTGTCCACCTCGTCAAAAATCAGGGTCGGCACCCGTGCCGCCTTGCTGGCAATGACGGACAGGGCCAGGGAAATCCGGGCCAACTCGCCGCCTGATGCCACGCGGGCCAGCGGACGTACGTCCGCGCCCGCATGGCCGGCAGTCAGGAACTCGATGTTCTCTGTTCCGTAGCGGCCTGGCGCGGTGTCGACCAGGGCAACCTCGAACTGACCGCCCTCCATGGCCAGTTCCTGCATGGCCCGCGTGACTTCCTGCGACAGCCTGCGTGCCGTGCGCTTGCGCTTTCCGGACAGCTCCTGTGCAAGCTTGTCGTAGGCATGGCGCGCGGTCTGCACGGCCTGCTGGAGTTGCTCGATGTCGAGTTGCTCATCGAACGCCATCAGCGCCTGCTGCAATTCGCGCTGCTTGTCGTGCAGGTCATGGGGCTCGGCCTGCAGCCGTCGGGCGGTATCGAACAGGGCAGACATGCGCTGCTCGGTCTGTGCCAGGGCAGCCGGATCGGTGTCCAGCCGGGTGGCGTACTGCGAGAGATCAGAAGTGGCTTCCTGGCAGATGATCAGCGCAGAATCCAGGCTCTCAGCGATGGGTTGCAAGGCTGCATCGTGGTTGGCCAGCGCCTGTATGTCGGCGCACACCTGGGCGAGGCCATGGCGAATGGACGCCTCGTCGCCATCCAGGCTTTCCAGCGCCCTGGCGCTGACCTCGATAAGTGTCTGCACGTGGGCAAGCCGCTGGTGCTGTGCGGTCAGCTGTTCCCACTCGTTTTCTGCCAGGTCGAGCTGCTCGAGCTGGTCAAGCTGCCACTGGAGCTCCTGGCGGCGGGCCTCGTGGGTTTCCTGCGTTGCCTGGGCGTTTTCCAGTGCGTGTCGGGCTGCTTGCCACGTCTGCCAGGCCTGGGCAAGCTGGTCAACCAGCTTTCCGTGGCCACCGTGGGCATCCAGCATGGCGCGCTGATGACCGGGCTTCAGCAGGCTCTGGTGCGCGTGCTGACCGTGGATGTCGACCAGGTATTCGCCCAGCTCGCGCAGTTGTGTCAGGGTTACGGGCAGGCCATTGATGAACGCGCGGCTGCGGCCCTGATGGTCGATGGTTCGTCGCAGGACCAGGCCGTCGTCTGCATCCAGTTCGCGGTCTTCCAGCCAGGCTGCCAGGGATGTCGGCGCGTCGAACACGGCCGTGATGTCGGCACGCCTGGCGGGCTTGCGAACCACGTTGACATCGCCCCGGGCGCCAAGCGCCAGAGACAGGGCATCGACCAGAATGGACTTGCCTGCGCCGGTTTCTCCGGAAAAGACCGTAAATCCCGGTTCAAAGGAGATCTCGGTATGCTCGACAATGACAAAATCACGAATATGCAGGGTACGCAGCATGGTTGTCAGTCAATTTCATCGGCCGATTGCGGCATGAGGTTCCAGCGCAGTTTGCGGCGCAATGTGGAAAAGAACTGATAGCCCACCGGGTGGACCAGCCTGACCGTGTGTGACGCACAGCGCACCTCGATACGGTCGCCCACCTGGCAGTCGGACCAGGTCTGCATGTCAAAGTGCACGACGGCGCCGCTGTCGACGCGGCCAAGATCAATGATGGTGAGGCTGAGCGTGCCGTCGTTGGGCAGGACAATGGGGCGGTTGGACAGTGTTTGCGGGGCCACCGGAACCAGCAGGACCGCCGGAATGCCCGGGTGCACGATCGGGCCGTTGGCAGACAATGAATAGGCAGTAGAGCCAGTAGGCGTGGCGATGATCAGGCCGTCGGCCCTGAGCGTGTACATGAAGACATCGTTATGTTCGACACGGACTTCAATCATGCCACCCCGGCCTGCGCGATTGAGCACCACGTCGTTGACGGCCACGCCGCCGTAGAGGGTTTCCCCCTGGCGCACGGCGCGGCCCTCAAGCATGCTGCGAGACTCGATGGTGAAGTTGCCCTGCAGTACATGCGTGAGCGCGTCAGTGGCATTATGAACGGGGATGTCGGTGATGAAGCCCAGGCGCCCGTGATTGATGCCGATAAGCGGTACGCTGGTGTGAGCCAGCTCGCGCGCGGCACCAAGCAGGGTGCCGTCTCCGCCCATGATGACCGCCAGGTCCGCCTGCTTGCCGATATCGGCATAGCTGGCAGCAGTGAGGTCATGCAGACCGGTATAGCGGGCGGTATCGGCTTCCAGCAGCACCCGGCAGCCCGCCGCTTCCAGTGTGGAGGCGATTTTTCTCAGCGGGGTATCCAGCCCGCTGTCCTGATAACGGCCAATGATGGCTACCGTCTTGAAGTGCATAGTGATGACGCCCGACAACAAGAGTGCGGGCTCCTGCGCCCATACCAGCGCGAGGATGCCCGATAATGGAATTATAAGGGTCAACAGCGACATGGTCGCTTCCGCAGGCCATGCGCCCCAGACATCTTTGCCATAGAATATCCCATATGGACGATCGCTCAAATGCCTTGCTTACAGCGTTGATAGAACGCTACATCATTGATGGCCAGCCCGTTGGCTCGCGTACGCTGTCCAAGCTGTTTGACTTGTCGCCGGCCACCATTCGCAATGTCATGGCCGACCTCGAGGATCTGGGCTTCATTCACAGCCCGCATACCTCGGCGGGTCGCGTGCCCACCCCTCGCGGCTACCGCATGTTTGTCGATCATCTCCTGGCAGCTCAGCAGTTTGACGTGGTGCACCCCGAAAAGCTTCACGAGCTCCTGCCGGCAGACGAGCCCAATCGGGCCATCTCGGCAGCGGCCGCCTTGCTGTCCAACCTGTCGCAATTTGCCGGCGTGGTGCAGGCGCCTCGTCGCTCGCAGGTATTCAGACAGGTCGAGTTCATCCGCCTGTCCGAGAAGCGTGTGCTGCTCATCATCGTGACGCCGGATGGTGACGTCCAGAACCGCATTCTGTTTGTTGATCGCAACTACGCCGAACACGAGCTCATCGAGGCGGCCAATTACTTCAACCAGAATTTTGCAGGCCGGGCGTTCTCCGAAGTCCGGCTCACCCTCGAACGCGAACTGATCGACCTGAAAGAAGACATCTCCCGCCTGATGCACGCAGCGGTCGACAGCACCTCGGATTCCGATGCAGACGACGCCGTTGTGATTTCAGGTGAAAGCAAGTTGCTGGATATTTCCGATATTGTGTCCAACCTCGATCGCCTGCGCGGCATGTTCACGCTGTTCGAGAAGAAGACCGAACTGCTGCAACTGCTGGATGCATCCAGCAAGGCACAGGGAGTGCAGATCTATATCGGCGGGGATTCCCGGCTGGTCCCGCTGGAAGACGTGTCGGTG
>DATGUI010000234.1:0-9767 GCA_035301405.1 Burkholderiaceae bacterium | reverse complement strand
CGAAATCCAGCAACAATACTTGTCCAAGGGCAAGTATGGTGTGGAGATCAACCCCATCATCACGCCGCTGCCACGCAATCGGGTGGGGGTGAGCTTCGATATCTTTGAAGGGGATGTCGCCAAGATCTCCAAGATCAGCTTTATCGGCAATGAGGATTTCTCCTCCAACACGCTGCGCAAGCAATTCGAACTGACCAAGTCAGGCATGATGACCTGGTACACCAAGACCAACCGCTACTCTCGCGAAAAGCTCGAGGGCGACATGGAAACCCTGCGTTCCTTCTATCTGGATCGCGGCTACCTCGAATACAGCGCAGAGCCTCCGCAAGTCACTATCTCGCCAGACCGTGACAGCATCTTCATTACCGTCACGCTGTCAGAAGGCGAACCCTACACCGTCCGGTCCGTCAAGCTGGCCGGAGACCTCCTGGAGCTTGAGGACGAAATCCGCTCCCTGATCAAGATCAAGGAGGACGAGGTCTTCTCCGCCCAGAAGACCAACGATACGGCCAAGGCCATTACCGAATACCTCGGTGACCTGGGCTATGCCTTTGCCAACGTCAACCCCAATCCCGAGCTGGACCGCGACGAACACGAAACCGATCTGACCTTCTATGTGGATCCGGGCCGCCGTGTCTACGTTCGTCGTATCCAGATCGGCGGCAACACGCGTACCCGCGATGTGGTCATCCGGCGCGAAATGCGCCAGCAGGAGGCCGCCTGGTACGAAGCCAGCAGCATCAAGCAATCGCGTGATCGCATCGACCGGCTGGGCTATTTTGAAGACATTGATGTCTCCACCTCTGAAGTGCCCGGTTCCCCCGATGAAATCGACCTGAACATTGATGTCAAGGAGCGCCCCACCGGCATGCTCAACCTGGGTGTGGGTTACGGCACAACAGACAAGGTCATCTTGTCGGCCGGTATCAGCCAGGACAATATCTTTGGCTCCGGGCATTCGCTGTCACTGAACGTGGACACCAGCAAGACGCATCGGGCTGCAGTCATTTCGCATACCAACCCCTACTGGACACGCGACGGCATCAGCAAGAGCACGTCGCTTTACTACAACCGCACCCGGCCATATCGCCATGGCTCATCGGACGGTGACTACGAAGTCACGGCAGCCGGCGCGGGGATGAATTTCGGGATTCCCATCTCGGAGCATGATCGCATCTTCATGGGTGTCAGTCTTGAACACAACCGGCTGACCCAGCTGGATCGCTATACGCCGGCGGCCTACAACGACTTCATTGATGAGTTCGGGCGCAACACCACGGCAGCCATCTTTAACGTAGGCTGGTCCAAGGACACGCGCGACAGTTCCCTGGCACCGACAAAGGGCGGCTACTCGCGCCTTTCGGCTGATTTCTCCACCATGGATCTACGCTACTATATGCTGAGTGCAGAGCAGCAGTACTATCTGCCGCTGGGCCGCTCCTATACCCTGGCATTCAATGCCAAGGCCGATTGGGGCAAGGGCTATGGCGGCTACTCCTTCCCGGTCATCAAGAACGTTTATGCCGGGGGCATTGGGTCAGTGCGCGGGTTTGAAGGCGCATCGCTGGGTGCTCGTGACCGCAAGACTGATACTTATCTGGGTGGCTCACGTCGCCTGATCGGAAACGTACAGCTCTATCTGCCTTTCCCCGGGGCGACGCGCGATCGCACGTTGCGCTGGTTCCTCTTTACTGATGCCGGCCGGGTCAGTACCAGCAATGGTTCCGTATGTTCCCGTGGCCGGAACAGCCGGGTTGAAGATCCCTGCGGCTGGAAGTACTCGGCCGGTATTGGCCTGTCCTGGGATTCCCCCATGGGGCCGCTGGAGCTGTCGTGGGGCCGCGCGCTCAACGCCAAGCGTGGTGACGACAAACAGGCTTTCCAGTTTCAGATCGGTACCTCGTTCTGATGACGAATCAAGCGTTTCCCCCGGTTACCGGGCCGGGGTACTACCCAAACGGATAGTTTGATATCGTCAGGTTTAATGGCACAATACACTTTTTTCGCGGCTTTTTAGCAAGGTAAACTTTCATGACGTCCAAAATAGAACCTCGTCTTTCTGCTTTGACTCAAACGCTCGGGCGAGCCGGCCGGTCAGTGACGCTGGCTGCCGTCCTGGGGTTTGCAGCCACGACACTGATCGTGGCGGTGCCGCCTGTCCAGGCACAGCAAAGCACGAAAATCGGATTCGTCAGCACTGAGCGTATTCTGCGCGATTCCAAGCCGGCAAAAGCGGCCCAGTCCAAGATTGACGCCGAATTCAAGCGCCGCGAAGACGAGCTCCAGAATATGGCCAACAACCTTCGCAATCAGGCGCAAAAACTGGACAAGGATGCTCCTGTCCTGTCCGAAAGCGAACGCATCACGCGCGAGCGCCAGCTTGAAGACCTGGATTCCGATCTCCAGCGCAAACGGCGCGAGTTCCAGGAAGACTTCAACCGTCGCCGCAACGAAGAGTATTCCAAGATCATCGAACAGGCGGACAGTGCCATACAGAAAATCGCCGAGTCCGATGGTTACGATCTGATCATTCAGGATGCCGTGACAGTCAGCCCGCGCGTTGATATCACCGATCAGGTTCTCAAGGCGCTTGGCGGCTAGGCCAGGGTGGCATGCCTATCTTGCTTGCGCCCGGTCAGGCGCCTCTGCTGACCGAGCTTCTTCAGGCGGCCAACACAGTTGGCCTGCCGATTGCCTTGCCTCATCAGGCTGCTGCGCAGGCGCTGCATATTCAGGGGTTGGGGGCACTTGATCACGCCGGTGCCTCTGAAATCAGTTTCCTGTCCAATCCGCGTCTGGCTTCATCCCTCGACACTACGCAGGCCGGCGCGGTCGTGTTGCCTCCTGATACCTGGGAAGACATTGCATCGCAAGCGGGCCGTGAGGCCCACTTTGTCCCGGTGCTCTGTGACGCCCCCTACGCCCTCTATGCCATGCTGGCCCAGTGGTTCGACAGCCATCGCCTGGAGCAACTGCCTGCAGGCATTCACCCCAGCGCCGTGGTGGATCCCTCTGCCCGCCTTGCTGAAGGGGTCTCCGTGGGCCCGCACTGCATTATCGAAGCAGACGCACAGATCGGTTCCGGAACGCGGCTAGGTCCGCATGTCGTGGTCGGGCAGGGTAGTATCATCGGGTCCGACTGCCTGCTGCATGCACGGGTAACGCTATACCATGGCGTCCACATCGGCAGCCGTTGCATCGTTCACAGTGGCGCCGTGCTGGGCGCAGATGGCTTTGGCTTTGCCCCCGATCCCCGTCATTCGGATCAGCGCTGGATTAAAATTGCCCAGTTGGGCAGCGTCACGGTGGGGGATGACGTCGAAATCGGCGCCAATACCACCATCGATCGGGGTGCCCTCAATGACACCGCCATCGCCAGCGGCGTCAAGCTCGACAACCAGATCATGATCGCGCATAACTGTCAGATCGGCGAACACACGGCCATGGCAGCCTGTGTGGGCGTTGCCGGCTCCACCAAAATCGGCGCACGTTGTACCATTGGCGGTGCAGCCATGCTGTCCGGTCACCTGGTGCTTGGCGACGACGTTCACGTATCCGGGGGCACGGCCATTACTTCCGATATCGCGACACCGGGTCGTTATACGGGTGTCTACCCTTTTGCCGATCACCGCAATTGGAAAAAAAACACGGCTGTCGTTTCCCAACTGGCTGCCTTGCGCCGCCGGCTGCGTCAGCTTGAACAACACTTGGATCTTTCATCACACGATTGATTATGGAATTTGATATTCAACAAATCCTGAAGCGGTTGCCGCATCGTTATCCCATGCTGATGGTTGACCGCGTCATCGAGATGGTGCCCGGCGAACGCATTGTGGCCATTAAAAATGTCAGCTACAACGAGCCTTTCTTCAATGGGCACTTTCCCGGGCGACCTGTCATGCCCGGCGTGCTCATCATTGAGGCGCTGGCGCAGGCTGGCGCCCTGTTTTCCTTTGAAGGGCGTGATGACGTCAATCCGGCCGACAAGAATACGGCCTATTATCTGGTAGGCGTCGACAAGGTCCGCTTTCGGCAGCCTGTGGTACCGGGTGATCAGTTGCGTCTGGAGGTCACGGCCGACCGCATCAGCCGGGCCATGTGCAAATATACGGCCGTCGCCAAGGTAGAGGGCCAGGTTGTGGCAGAAGCCAAGCTGATGTGTGCAATCCGTTCCGTTGAAGAAGAGTAGGTATCCATGAGTGCAGCCATCCATCCCACCGCCATTGTTGAATCCGGCGCCAAGCTGGCCGCCGACGTGGAAGTGGGGCCCTACAGCGTCATCGGGCCCAACGTCGAAGTCGGGCCGGGGTGTGTCATCGGGCCGCACTGCGTCATTGATGGCCACACCACCATTGGTGCCAACAACACCTTTTACCGATTCTGTTCCATTGGCGGCCAGCCGCAAGACAAGAAGTACCAGGGCGAGCCAACGGCCTTGTCCATTGGCGATGGCAACATGATCCGCGAGTACGTCACCATCAATACCGGCACCGTGCAAGACATCGGCACCACGCGGGTGGGCGATGACAACTGGATCATGGCTTATGTTCATATTGCCCACGACTGCCAGATTGCCAGCCACACCATCATTGCCAACGCCGTTCAACTGGCCGGCCATATTCATGTGGGCGACTGGGCCGTACTGGGGGGCTTGTCGGCTGTGCATCAGTTCGTGCATATTGGTGCTCATGCCATGGTGGGCGGCACCAGCTCCATCCGCCAGGATATCCCGCCCTACATCATTGGCGCCGGCGATCCGTTTCGTCCTGTCGGCATCAACTCCGAAGGACTGAGTCGCCGGGGCTTTGACCAGGACACCATCACCGTGCTCAAGCAGGCTTACAAGATTCTCTACCGGCGTCAATTGAGCATGGAAACCGCCATTGCCCAGCTCAACGAGCTGTCTGAAGAGAACACGGGGGCCCAGCCAGCGCTGGTACCCTTGATCGATTTTGTCACGCACTCCAGACGGGGTATTGCCCGGGCATGAACAGGGTTGTCGGCATGGTCGCAGGCGAAACCTCGGGCGACCTGTTGGCAGCCCGGGTCTTGCGGGGCCTGAAGCAGCAGGACCCACAACTGCAGTGTGCCGGCATCGGCGGCCCCGCCATGGCTGCCGAGGGTTTCCAGGCCTGGTACGACATGGACAGCCTGGCGGTGTTTGGTTATGTCGATGCGCTGAAACGGCTGCCCGGCCTTATCCACACTTATACCCGTGTCAAGCAGAAGTGGTTGCGGAACCCACCCAGTGTGTTTGTGGGCATTGATGCTCCGGACTTCAACCTGCGGCTGCAAAAGCGGTTGCGTCGCGCCGGGATCCCCACCGTGCAGTTTGTCAGCCCCTCCATCTGGGCCTGGCGATATGAACGTATCCACACCATAAGGGAAGCTGTCAGCCACATGCTGGTGCTGTTTCCCTTTGAAGCGGAACTCTACGAAAAAGAGGGCGTGCCGGTGACTTATGTGGGTCATCCGCTGGCCGACGAAATTCCCCTGCACACAGACAGCACGGCTGCGCGAACACAGCTCGGGCTGCCGGCCGATGCTCGGGTGCTGGCTGTTCTGCCCGGCAGTCGGGCATCAGAAATCCGTTTGCTGGGAGACCGTTTTCTTCAGGCGGTCTCCCAGCTGCAGACGCAGGATCCGGATCTGCACCTGGTCATCCCTGTGGTCAACCCGGCGCGTCAGGCACAGTTGCAGCCATTGCTGCACAAATACCGTCTCAAGCATTGTCTTGTGCTGGATCCCTCTGAGGCGGCGCATGACACGAGCCGTGGCACGAGTCCGCTTGCCTGGCAGGCTTTGCAGGCCGCAGATGCCGCTCTGGTGGCCAGCGGAACGGCCACGCTTGAGGCCGCATTGTTCAAGCGGCCCATGGTGATCTCCTACGTGCTGTCTCCCACTATGCGGCGCATCATGGCCTGGCAATCAGGCCAGAGCAAGCCGCTGTTGCCATGGGTAGGCCTGCCCAATATTCTGGCCAGGGAGTTTATCGTGCCCGAACTGCTCCAGGACGCCGCCACCCCCGAGGCACTCGCCGCTGCGAGCTGGAAAGCCCTGACAGACAGCGCCTATCGTGCCTCGTTGCACGATCGCTACGTCAGCCTGCACCATATGCTCAAACGCGATACCGGCACACTGGCGGCGCAAGCCATTCTTGAGCAGACTGACTGACATGCAAATGCCCCTTTTTTCTGCTGTTGCCCCCTCGGATGGCCTGCTGGCCGGCGTCGATGAAGCTGGCCGTGGCCCGCTTGCCGGGCCGGTGTTTGCCGCGGCTGTCATTCTGGATGACACGCGCCCCATTGCGGGCATCCAGGACTCCAAGACCCTGAGCGCTGCCCAACGGACAGACCTTGCCCGAATGATTCGTGATCATGCGCTGGCCTGGCATATTGCCAGTGCCAGTGTGGCAGAAATCGACAGGCTCAATATTCTGGGCGCAACCATGCTGGCCATGCGGCGTGCCTGCCTGGGGCTGCAACCGGTCCCCCAGCGCATTGTCGTGGATGGCAACCGTGTTCCCGAGCATCTTCCGTGTCCGGCCCAGGCCATCATCAAGGGAGACAGCCAGGTGGCAGCCATTGCGGCTGCATCCATTCTGGCCAAGACAGCCAGAGATGCCGATTGCCTGCACCTGCACCAGCAATACGCCCATTACGGCTTTGATCAGCACAAGGGTTATGCAACCCGCCTGCATCTGTCGCGACTCCAGGAATACGGGCCCTGTCCGGCGCATCGTCGCAGCTTTGCGCCGGTCCAGCGCGCGGTCCAGGCAGCCAGAATGGATGCCACTGCCACCCCGTCATCGGGCAGGAGAGAGCACCCTTGCACATAAGTTCTCGCCAGAACGCCCTGTACAAGGCTCTGCTGCGGATTGTCCGTGGCAAACGCCTGTCTTCCGGACCGCTGGGGCAGATTTCCCGCCCTGTGTTGCTGGAGGGCCTGCACCTGTGTGAAGAATGGCTGGGGCATCAGGGCGCGCCCTTGTACGCCATTTTCGATGAGCAGTCACTGGAAGCCGAAAGGCCCTTGCAGCGTCTGAAAAGGCAATTGCCAGATCAGATTTCCATTTACATGGACAGTGCGCTGCTGGCCAGCTTGTCCCATATCGGGGCCAGCCAGGGCGTTGTCTTTCTCGTGTCGGCGCCACACCCCCCGGCAGTCGTGTCTGATCACATCAGTGCATTATGGCTGGATCGCGTTCAGGATCCCGGCAATGTGGGCACCTTGCTGCGTACGGCAGCGGCCGCCGGCCTGACGGTAGCCGTGCTGTCCGAAGGTTGCGCCCGGGCGTGGTCGCCGCGTGTACTGCGGAGTGCGCAGGGTGCGCACTTCAGCCTGCATATTCATGAAGATGCTGATCTTGCCGCCCTGGCGCGGGAACTGGCCATGCCGCTGTATGCGACCGGCCTGGGTCCGGATACCGTTTCGCTCTATGACGCCGTACTGGAGGCCCCCTGTGTCTGGATAGCGGGCAACGAGGGGCAGGGCGTGGATGCCGACCTGTTCGCGCAGGCCGCGCAGGTGATTCACATCCCGCAGGATGATCAGGTGGAGTCATTGAATGTGGCGGTGGCGACCGGAATCTGTCTGTTCGAGCAGCGCCGCCGCGCACTGGATCGTGCAACCTGAATGAGAGAGTCAGAACGTACGCCGGTCAAGCCCGATCTCGTCCAGCACCTTGGTGGCGATTTCTTCAATGGACTTGGTGGTGGTCGACAGCCAGGGGATGCTTTCCATGCGCATGAGGCGCTCGGCATCGGCGACCTCCTGGCGACACTGCCGGATGGATGCGTAGGTGCTGTCGGGGCGTCGTTCGTTGCGGACTTCGCTCAGGCGCACCGGGTCAATCGACAGGCCAAAAAGCTTGCTTCGAAAGGGCGCCAGGGTGGCGGGCAGGCTGTTGCGATCAAAGTCTTCGGGAATCAGCGGATAGTTGGCTGCCCTGACGGCGTACTGCATGGCCAGGTACAGGCTGGTGGGCGTCTTGCCGCAGCGCGACACGCCAATCAGGATGACGTCGGCCTGTTCAAGCCCATGGATAAACTGGCCGTCGTCGTGCGCCAGCGTAAAGTTGATGGCCTCGATGCGCCGCTCGTAGTGTTCGACCTGGCCTGCGGTGTGGGAGCGCCCGACAAAATCGCTGGCTTCGACGCCCAATGCCGATTCGATATGCGAAACAAAGGTGCCAAACAGGTCCATCAGTATGCAGTCTGCCTCGCCGATGCGCTGCACGCTCTCGGGGTTGACCAGCGTACTGAATACCAGCGGGGGGAAGCCGGTTTCCTGGGCACAGCGGTTGATGCGCGACGCCACGGCCGACGCTTTTTCAAGGCTGTCGATGAAAGGCAGCCGGATGGCTTCGAACTTGACCTGATCAAACTGGGAAAGAACGGAGTGGCTGAATGTTTCGGCAGTAATGCCGGTGCTGTCCGAAACGATAAATACAGTGCGTTTGATCGGGGTGGAATCCATGAATGCAGGCCGTACAAGAGGTGGGGAAACGGTACAATCGTGAAAGCTTAACAGTCGGTGGTGACGGGAGCAAGACAGTTTTGCCTGTTGCATTGTTGTTTTGGTGCAGTGCAATATGCAAAAAAGTTTTTTATTCCCTAAGGTGACTTCAATGTCTTATGTTGTTTCATTTGACCGGCTCCGCATGAGCGATGTCGATTCTGTGGGCGGGAAAAACGCTTCCCTCGGAGAAATGATCTCCCAGCTTGCGGACATGGGTGTCCGCGTGCCCGGGGGGTTTGCAACTACCGCCCATGCGTTTCGGGAGTTTCTTGGTGCCACCGGGCTGGATGCCCGTATTGCTGCCCGCCTGGAAACCCTTGATGTCGAAGACGTCCGCGAACTGGCCCAGGCCGGTGGCGAAATCCGTCAGTGGATTCTTGACACCCCGTTTCCGGAGGCGCTTGACCAGGCCATTCGCCAGGCTTTTTCTGAACTGGATGCCGACGGCAAGGGCAGTTTTGCCGTGCGATCATCCGCCACGGCAGAAGACCTTCCCGATGCCTCGTTTGCCGGACAACAGGAAACCTTCCTGAACGTGTGCGGCATTGACGAGGTACTGGAAAAGATGCATCAGGTCTTTGCCTCGCTGTACAACGACCGGGCCATTTCCTATCGGGTGCACAAGGGCTATGCCGATACCGACGTGGCGCTGTCTGCCGGGGTTCAGCGCATGGTCCGGTCCGACACGGGCAGTGCGGGTGTCATGTTTACCCTGGATACCGAATCCGGCTTCCGTGATGTCGTGTTCATCACCTCATCCTACGGGCTGGGCGAAACCGTGGTGCAGGGCTCGGTCAATCCCGATGAATTCTATGTCTTCAAGCCCACCCTGGCATCCGGCCACGATCCCATCATCAGCCGCCGTATCGGCTCCAAGCTCATCAAGATGGAGTTTGACGACACGCCCGGTGTGGATCATGCCGTTCGCACGGTTGACGTCCCAGTCTCCGAGCGCAATCGCTACAGCCTGACGGACGATGAGGTCATCGAATTGGCGCGCTACGCCACCATCATTGAAAAACACTACCAGCGTCCCATGGATATCGAGTGGGGACGCGATGGTGTCGATGGCAAGCTCTACATCCTTCAGGCTCGTCCTGAAACCGTCAAGTCCCAGCAGGGCAAGAACGACGTCCAGGAGCGCTATCGACTCAAGGCCACCGGCGAAGTCCTCGTTACCGGGCGGGCCATTGGCCAGAAGATCGGTTCGGGCGCTGTTCGCGTGATTGCCGATGCCTCCCAGATGG
>DATGUI010000233.1:0-3163 GCA_035301405.1 Burkholderiaceae bacterium | reverse complement strand
CGTTCCGGTTGATGATTCCAGTCTGGACGCCGACACCCTGATCCGTGAGTACGATGTGCAGAAGTGGGAGTTCAAGACGCTGCTCAAGGCCTATCTGGATAATGAACCCAAGGCGCCCGTGTCTGGCCTGGAAGACATTCTGGCGTCGGGCCTCTATCACGATTCGATTCACGAGTTCTTCACGCAGGCCAATGCCATCGACAACCCGCTGGATGATACCGAGTACCTGAAACGCAAGTTTGTTCATCAGCAGTTGCGAGATCGCGTGCTGGCGCTGATGGCCAGTCATGACGTTGATGCGCTGATCTACCCGTTGCAGAAGCGGCTGGTAGTGCCCGTGGATGCGCCATCCCAGGTGGACAGAAACGGCATTCTTGCCGCCCTGACGGGTTTGCCAGCCCTGAATCTGCCGGCAGGGTTTTCAGCACCCGACAAGAACGCGCCGGTAGGCGTGCCCATCGGGTTCGACATGCTGGCGCGTCCCTTTGACGAGCCCCTGCTTTTGGGCCTCGGATACGCCTACGAGCGGTTGACTGACCTGAAGCGCCCGCCCCAGACTGCGGAATGGTAGTATGGAAGAGAGTGTTTAACCGCTATGTATTTGAAATATGGAAACAAATCATCCATCTGCCATGGTAGAACTTGCCAAGGGGGTCAAAGGCTGGACGCAAGGCGTACCCGTTGATTCCCAGGCGCTGGAGCAGCTGCGCAACATTGCTTCGCTGCCCATCCTGGCTGGCCATGTTGCGGTCATGCCCGATGTCCATGTCGGCATGGGGGCAACCGTTGGCAGCGTCATCGCCACCGAATCCGCCATTATCCCGGCTGCGGTCGGTGTGGATATCGGCTGTGGCATGGTTGCCACACAAACCAGTCTGACTGCCAGCGATCTGCCCGAGTCGCTGGCCGCCTTGCGTGCAGATCTCGAGGCGGCCATTCCAGTTGGTTTTGCGGCGCACAAAAAGCCGGTACGTACGCAATCAGATGGTCAGCCAGGTGCCCAATTGCATGCGCGTACCACGGCTCTGGCCGAGCGCTTCAGTCAGCTTGCCATCCTTGAGCACGCCGGTCGCCTGAATGTCAGCCGGATGTGGTCCCAACTGGGCACCCTGGGCGGCGGCAACCATTTCATTGAGCTTTGTCTTGATGAGCACGATAACGTCTGGATCATGCTGCATTCGGGCTCACGCAACGTTGGCAAGGTGTTTGCCGACATTGCCATCAGCATGGCAAAAGATATCGCCGCAAGGGAAAAGCGCGTGCTGCCCGACAAGAACCTGGCCTGGCTTGACGAAGGCTCGCCGCAGTTCCGGCTCTATGCTCAGGCGCTTTCCTGGGCGCAGGATTACGCCGCTCATAATCGTGATCTCATGCTGCATCTGGTCATCAAGGTCATGATGCAGCATTTTGGCGAGCGTTTCGCACTGGTTGGCAAGGCAACCAACTGCCATCACAATTATGCCAACCTCGAAACCCATTTCGGCAGACAGATCTGGATTACCCGCAAGGGCGCCGTGTCGGCACGTCAGGGTGAAATGGGCATTATCCCGGGCAGCATGGGCGCCCGTTCGTTCATTGTACGGGGCAAGGGCAACGCGCAAGCGTATCATTCATGTTCGCATGGTGCCGGGCGCATATTATCGCGTACGGCTGCCAAAAAGCGCTACCGTGCCAAAGACCTGATCCGGCAGACTCAGGGTGTCGAGTGCCGCAAGGACGCCAGTGTGGTGGATGAAATCCCTGCGGCTTACAAGGACATTGACGACGTCATGGCTGCCCAGGAAGCGCTCGTCGATGTGGTGGCTACCCTCAAGCAGGTGTTGTGCATCAAGGGATGACAAGATGGTGGCTGCCGTCAAGAAAGCCTAGCGGTAGCCATTGTTAAAATGACCGTTTTTCATTGATATCTGTTGTACAGAAAAGGAAGCGGTTCATGGCCCTCAAGCTCCAGACCATCATTTGCAGTACCCGCCCCGGCCGTGTCGGCGCATCCGTGGCGCAATGGTTTCACGACTACGCCGCCACAAACAGCAACTTTGATGCGGCGCTGGTGGACGTGGCCGCATTTGACCTGCCCATCTACGACGAGCCCCTGCACCCGCGCCTGCAACAGTACGAACATGAGCACACGCGGCGCTGGAGTGCCAGCGTTCAGGCTGCTGATGCCTACGTCTTTGTGGCCCCGGAATACAATTACAGTCCGGCGCCCGCGCTGGTCAATGCCCTGGCCTACGTATACCAGGAATGGAATTACAAGCCTTGCGCCTTTGTGAGCTACGGGGGCGCTTCCGGAGGCCTGCGGGCAGCTCAGGCAGCCCGTCTGCATGTCACTACGCTGAAGATGATGCCGTTGCCCGAGGGGGTCATGATACCGGCAGTGGGCAGCCACCTGGATGAAAACACCGGGCACTTCACCTCCAACTCCCTGATCGACGATTCCGCCCGCACCATGCTGAAGGAGCTCGAGCGCTGGGCGCACGCCCTGAAGGCAATGCGGGCAGCGGGTTGACACGCTGCAGCTCTAAATTTCCTGCTACCCAAAAGAAAAAGGTCGCCTGAATCAGCGACCTCATCTATAAAGTATTGATTTTTCGTAGTTTTGTTGGTGGGCCGTGCGCGATTCGAACGCGCGACCAACGGATTAAAAGTCCGGTGCTCTACCGGCTGAGCTAACGGCCCGAAAAACGAAAGATGAAATTATGAACGATTATGGGCGCCATGTCAAGAAGAACCGTTTGCTGGACGAAGCACCCGGCCGGATCGCGCGCCCGTGTGGCCTGTGTTGCCGTCCCAGGCCTGGATGCCATTGACATAGACTGCGTTGATACCAATGGAAGGGGTGGCGGGGGTCTCGAAGGTGGCGGCTTCGGCGATGGTATCGGGGTCAAACATGACAAGATCGGCATAGGCGCCAGGCTTGATGACACCCCTGTCCTTGATTCCGAAACGCTCGGCAGTCAGGCCAGTCATCTTCCAGACGGCCGTCTGCAGGGGAAACAGGCCCAGATCACGGCTGTAGTGCCCCAGAACGCGTGGAAAGGTACCCCACAGGCGGGGATGAGGATGGGCGTCTTGTGGCAGTCCGTCTGAGCCGATCATGGAGGGCTCGAACTGCATGATGCGCTGAACATCGGCCTCGTCCATGACGAAATAGATGCCGCCG
>DATGUI010000232.1:0-4894 GCA_035301405.1 Burkholderiaceae bacterium | reverse complement strand
TGACGCGGGTGCCCGTTGGTGACAGCGACCTGTCACCTGCAGAAATCTGGAGCAACGAAGCCCAGGAGCGCTATGTGCTGGCCATTTCGCCGGCAGACCTTGATCGGTTCGAGGCCATTGCCCGGCGCGAGCGCTGCCCCTATGCGGTGGTGGGTATCGCCACTGAAGAGCGCCAATTGCGCGTTACCCAGGGCAAGGGCTGGCCGGGGCAGGCTGGCATGGATGCCGTTTCTGCTCATCAAGAGACTGCACCCGTGGAGGCATCCGGCATTGATCCGGTGGATCTCCCGCTTGACATGCTGCTGGGCAAGATGCCCGAACAAGTCCGCGAGGCCGATCGCGAGCCAATGACTGCGCCGGCCATGGACCTGACCGGTATCGAGCTTGACGAGGCCATTACCCGGGTCCTGCGACATCCCACGGTGGGCAGCAAGCATTTTCTGATTACGGCAGCAGATCGTACCGCGGGGGGCCTGACCAGCCGCGATCAGATGGTGGGGCCATGGCAGGTTCCCGTGGCAGACTGTGCCGTGAGTACGGCAGACTATCAATCCCTGCGGGGGCAGGCCATGTCCATGGGCGAGCGCACCCCGACAGCCATTTTCGATGCGCCGGCATCGGGCCGGCTGGCCGTTGCCGAAGCCTTGACCAACCTTGCGGCAGCTGACGTGCGCAGCATGGACGACGTCAAGCTTTCCGCCAACTGGATGGCGGCCTGTGGCATGCCCGGCCAGGATGCCGCCCTGTTTGACACGGTGGCGGCTGTCAGCCAATGGTGTCAGGCACTGGGGCTGTCCATACCGGTGGGCAAAGACTCGCTTTCCATGCGGCTGGCCTGGGAGGACGCGGACGGGCCCCAGCATGTGCAGTCGCCCATTTCTCTGATCGTGACTGCCTTTGCACAGGTCGGCGACGTGTCGCGGACCCTGACGCCACAGTTGCGGACCGATGCGGGTGATACCGTGCTGATTCTCGTTGATCTGGGCCACGGGCACCAGCGCCTGGCGGGCTCTGTGCTCATGCATGCCTTTGGCCAGCTGGGCGATGCCGTGCCCGACATCACTGATGCCGGGGCATTGAGCGGCTTTCTGACTGCCATGCGCGAGCTGACCGATCAGGGCGACATTCTGGCCTACCATGACCGCTCGGACGGCGGGCTGCTGGCCACGGTGGCAGAAATGGCCTTTGCCGGGCGTACCGGAGTGTCCCTCAATCTGGACATGCTGACGTTCGATCCGCAGGTTGCAGACTGGGGGGACTACAAGATCTACCCCGAGCAGGTCAGCGTGCAGCGAAACGAGCATACGCTCAAGGCACTGTTCAACGAAGAGATTGGTGCGGTCATGCAGGTGAAACGAGACCGGCGTGACGCGGTGCTGCAGCATTTGCGTGAAGCGGGTCTGTCTGCCTGCACCCACGTCATCGGAACCCTGAATACCGAGCACCACCTCGAAATCTATCGGGACGGCCGTTGCCTGACCCGCCACGCCCTGTCTGATCTTGCGCAGCAGTGGAGCCAGGTCTCCAGGCAGATGGCTGCGCTGGACGGCGACCCTGACGCCGCCCAACAAGAATACGATGGCTGGCAGGAAACTGACGGTGGCCTGTTTGCCAAGCTGACCTTCGATGCACAAGAGGACATCACGGCCCCCTACGTGTCGCGTGGCCAGCGGCCTGCCGTGGGCATATTGCGCGAGCAGGGCAGCACCGGCCATGTCGAAATGGCCTGGGCCTTTGATCAGGCCGGCTTCGAGGCCATAGACCTGCACATGTCCGATCTGATGGTCGGTCATGCCAGTCTGGCCGGGCTCAAGGGTCTGGCGGCGGTGGGCGGGTTCTCCCATGGAGACGTCTTTGGTGCTGGCCAGGCATGGGCGCAGGTCATTCAATGTCATCCCGCACTGGCCGAGCAGTTTGCCGCGTACTTTGCGCGGCCGGACACCTTCACCCTGGGCATTTGCAATGGCGCCCAGATGCTGTCGCGCCTGACGAGCATGATTCCAGGCTCGACACACTGGCCCCGCTTTATCCGCAACCAGTCCGAGCGCTACGAAGCCCGGCTGGCCATGGTGGGCATCATGGCTTCTCCCTCACTGTTCTTTGATGGCATGCAGGGCACGCAGTTGCCCGTGGTCGTGTCTCACGGAGAAGGCCGGGCGCATTTTGCTGATGCGACCGACAGCAAGCAGGTGGTTGTGCCGCTGCGTTATCTGGACAATGCCGGTGAAGTCACCACCGCTTATCCGGCCAATCCCGGCGGCAGCCCGGACGGCGTGGCAGCCGTCAGCTCCAGCGATGGGCGGGTCTTGCTCATGATGCCGCATGCCGAGCGTTCGGTACGCAATGTGGCCATGTCGTGGTCGCCCGATGCGTGGTCAGTGCAGGCCGGCAACACGGGACATCAGCCGGCAGGCGGGTTCACGCCGTGGATGCGAATGTTCCGAAACGCACGTGTCTGGGCAGACTGATCCCCATGGAGGACATGGAGGATAAAACGCGCAGGGGGTGAAATTTTCAGTGCACAATCGTATAATCTTGCTTTGCACGGAGCTTTTTTATGCGTCTCTTGAAGAAAGGTCTTACCTTTGACGATGTGCTGCTCGTGCCGGCGTACTCCAACGTACTGCCGCGTGACACATCGCTGATTACCCACTTCACCCGCGATATCACCCTTAATATTCCCATTGCCTCGGCAGCCATGGACACCGTCACGGAGTCCGGCATGGCCATTGCCATGGCACAAGAGGGTGGTATCGGCATCATCCACAAAAACCTGTCTGTCGAGGCCCAGGCCCGCGAAGTCGCCCGGGTCAAGCGGCATGAGTTCGGTATCGTCATTGATCCCATCACCGTCACCCCCGACATGACGGTGCGCGATGCCATCGGCCTGCAGCTGCAGCACGGTTTCTCCGGGCTGCCCGTCATTGAAGGCGGCAAGCTGGCCGGCATTGTCACCAACCGCGATCTGCGCTTCGAAGAGCGTCTCGACATCCCCCTGCGTGATGTCATGACTCCACGCGAGCGCCTGGTCACCATGCCCGAGGGCGCCACGCTTGATCAGGCACAGGCCCTCATGCACAAACACCGGCTCGAGCGTGTGCTCATCGTCAATGAGCAGTTCGAATTGCGCGGCCTGGCTACTGTCAAGGATATCGTCAAGAACACGGCCCATCCCAAGGCCAATAAAGACGCCCAGGGCCAATTGCGTGTCGGGGCAGCCGTGGGTGTGGGCGACAACACTGACGCCCGCATTGAAAGACTGGTTGCTGCCGGGGTCGATGCCCTGGTGGTTGACACGGCCCATGGTCACTCTGCCGGCGTCATTGACCGCATCCGCTGGATCAGGCAGAACTATCCCAATGTCCAGGTTGTGGGCGGCAATATCGCCACGGCCGATGCCGCACGTGCCCTGGTCGATGCCGGCGCCGACGCCGTCAAGGTGGGCATTGGCCCCGGTTCCATCTGTACCACCCGCGTGGTGGCGGGGGTAGGGGTGCCGCAGATGATGGCGATTTCCGACGTCAGCCAGGCCCTGAAGGGCACGGGCGTGCCACTGATTGCCGATGGCGGCATCCGGTATTCGGGCGATATCTCCAAGGCGTTGGCCGCTGGTGCCTCCACCTGCATGATGGGCAGCATGTTTGCCGGTACGGAAGAGTCCCCCGGCGAAGTGGTCCTCTATCAGGGCCGCTCGTACAAGTCATATCGGGGCATGGGCAGCATTGGTGCCATGTCGGCCGGCTCGGCTGATCGCTACTTCCAGGATCCCGCCAACAATGCGGACAAACTCGTCCCCGAAGGCATTGAAGGCCGCGTCCCCTACAAGGGCAGCGTGCTCGCCATTCTGTACCAGTTGGTGGGCGGCATCCAGGCATCCATGGGCTATTGTGGCTGTGTTTCCATCCCCGAACTGCACGACAAGGCCGAGTTTGTCGAGATCACGGCAGCCGGCGTGCGAGAATCCCACGTCCACGACGTGCAGATCACCAAGGAAGCGCCCAACTACCGCGCCGACTGATCCGGAGCCCTCATGCACGAAAAAATCGTTGTCCTGGATCTTGGCTCCAGGCTGACCCAGCTGATTGCGCGCGCCGTGCGGGCGGCGGGGGTCTATGCCGAGATCATCCCCATTCAGCAGGCTCCTGCGCTTGTTGATAGCGCAGCGCAACAACCCGGATTGCGGGGCATCATTCTGTCGGGCAACGATGCCTTCCAGGATGCGGCTGATGCCGACCTGCCCACGGTTCCGGGCCATCTCTTCAACCTGCAGGTGCCGGTGCTGGGCATTGCCGCAGGCATGCATGCCATGGCCCGGCATTTTGGGGCGGAGGTCACCCTGGCCAGTCCGGCAGCCCGGCAGGCCGCCGGGCCACGCCCCTGGCGTATTGCCGAAGTCCGCGCACACGGGCACACCCGGTTGCTCAAAGACATCCAGGATCGCTCCAACGCCCAGGGACACGGCTTGCTGGACGTGGCCCTGGATATCTCCGGACAGTTGCAGGCCCTGCCTGAGGGTTTTGTGCGCATGGCTTCCACACCGGGTTGCGAGATGGCCGCCATGGCCGACGAATCCCGCCGCCTGTATGGCCTGCAGTTTCATCCCGAACTGGCAGAAACCCCGCAAGGGACCGCCATTCTCAAGCGCTTTGTGCGCGACATCTGCGAATGCCGAGGCGACTGGAGCATGGCCCGCTATGTGGACGAGGCCGTAGACGCCATCCGTGCCCAGGTAGGTGACGAAGGCGTGGTGCTGGGCCTGTCGGGTGGCGTGGACTCGTCCGTTGCCGCCGCGCTGATCCATCGCGCCATAGGCAAGCAGCTTACCTGCGTATTTGTGGACCACGGCCTGTTGCGCCTGAACGAAGCCAGACAGGTCATGGACATGATGCAGCCG
>DATGUI010000231.1:0-3873 GCA_035301405.1 Burkholderiaceae bacterium | reverse complement strand
GAAGGGGCTCCGTGCGCAGGCTGAAGACCAGCACAAAAATCATGGCTGACAGGCACAGTGACAGCGTTTCCAGGACCATGTGCCAGCCAAGGTGATGGGGGATGTGCAGATCGCGCAGGGTTTCGGAAGCCATCCCGATCAGTACGACGCCAAAAGCCAGGAGCATCGTGATGACGAGAGAGGGTTTGATGTCTGGACGGTGGCTGTGGTGAAAACTCATGTGGCAGAGGGGCGTCGGCGGCCAAGGTAATGCCTGGTCAAGATCTTATACGTCAGGTTTCAGACGGTGTGGAGGGCAGACACGCCCTCCGAGGCAAACAACTGGGCAATCACGTGGGCAGAACGGCGCATGGCCGGAACGTGCGCCAGCAATTCGGCCAGGGTGGATTGCGCCGTGGGCGCATGGCAGGCGAGGGCGGCGATGAGAACGCCGTGTTCATCACGTACTGGTACTGCAACGGCAACCATGCCGCGCACGAATTCTTCGTCGTCAATGCCGACGTTGCTTGAACGGATTTGTCGAAGTTCGGACTCCAGGGTGTGCTTGTCCACGATGGTGCGGGCTGCAAAGCGTTCAAACTCAACCTGATCAATGAGCTGGCGGCGGTAGGGCTCGGGGGTCAGAGCCAGAAAAAGCTTGCCGCTGGCGGTGCAATGCAGCGGGACCCGGGAGCCAATGTCCATGTGCAGTTGCAGCCGCAGGTGGCCGGGACTTTCTTCCCTGACCAGGTATTGCACATGCATGCCGGCCAAGGCTGTGAGGTTGCAGGTTTCTTCAGTGATGGCTACCAGCTTGCGCAGCTCATTGCGACAGGCACGCAGCAACGGGGGCGTTTGCATGATGGCCAGGCCCAACCGATGGCAGCGCGGGCCGGTCACATAGCCGCTGCGGCCGGGCAGACGGGTAATGTATGCCTGCGCTTCCAGCTCGGCCAGCAGGCGCATCAGGCTGGACTTGGGTATGCCCGTGCGGCGAGTGATGTCGCTCAGGGTTTGCGGGTGCTCGGCCTGAGCCAGTTTTTCCAGCACCACCAGGACCCTCAACCCTCTGCTCAATGCTTCTTTCATGTGTCTCCTGCAGGAAAGGGCGTTTCAATTGGCATCATAAACACATTTTTTGTGCCACCCATGGAATTCCTAGTATTAACCCCATACGGATAGACGTTATCCATCTATACACTAAGTCTACCTTTACTTCATGGTGCCAGCCATTCCACCCATCCAAGCAATGGAGCCCCCCGCCCATGTCTGAGTCAGCGGATTACGTTATTGTCGGTGCCGGTTCGGCAGGCTGCGTGCTGGCCAACCGGCTTAGTGAAGGCGGCAAGTATCGTGTCACCCTGCTAGAGGCGGGCCCGCCGGATTCCAATGTCTGGATACACATCCCCATCGGTTACGGCAAGACCATGTTCAGCAAGAAGCTCAACTGGCGCTACCATACCGAGCCCGATCCCAACATGCTGGGCCGGCAGATCTACTGGCCGCGCGGAAAGACACTGGGCGGCAGCAGTTCCATCAACGGCCTCATTTACATACGCGGGCAAAAGCAGGATTACGATCACTGGGAAGCCCAGGGCAATCCGGGTTGGAGCTGGGATGCCTGCCTGCCGTACTTTCGCAAGCTGGAAGACAATGACCTGGGTGCCAGCGAAACCCGCGGTACGGGTGGGCCGCTGTCCACTTCATCCATCCCGGTGCGCCATGAACTGGTCGAAGCCTTTATTGACGCCGCCGGCCAGCACGGCCTCAAGCGTCTGGACGACTTCAATACGGGCGATCAGGAAGGTGTGGGCTACTACCAGCTCACCACGCGCCGGGGTAAACGCTGCTCCACCGCAGTGGCCTATTTGCGTCCGGCAAAGAAACGGTCCAACCTGCGCATCATCACCAATGCACACGTAAGCCGGGTGTGCTTTGAAGGCACCCGGGCAACCGGTGTGAAATACAGGCAGGGCGGACAATGCAAAACCCTGCATGCCAACAAAGAGGTCATCTTGTGCGCCGGTGCCCTGCAATCACCGCAGTTGTTGCAGCTTTCGGGCGTGGGCGCCGCCGGGCACTTGCGGGAGTTTGGCATTCCCGTGGTGAACAACCTGCCGGGTGTCGGAGAAAATCTCCAGGATCACCTGCAGCTGCGCCTAATCTACGAAGTCAGCAAACCCATTACCAATAACGATCAGTTGCGCAGCTTGTGGGGCCAGATGAAAATGGGCCTGCAGTGGATGTTCTTCCGGGGCGGTCCGCTGGCTATTGGCATCAATCAGGGGGCCATGTTCTGCCGTGTGCTGCCCGAAGCGGCAACCCCGGACATTCAATTTCACCTGGCCACCCTCTCGGCTGACCTGGCGGGGGGCAAGGTTCATGATTTTTCCGGATGCACGTATTCGGTCTGCCAGCTGCGTCCCGAGTCAAGGGGGTACGTGCGGCTCAAAAGCCCCGACCCGTTCGACGCGCCTGCCATGCAATCCAACTACCTCAGTCACGAGCTTGACCGACGCACCGCCATTGCCGGGGTGCGATTTGCCCGCCAGGTGGCAGCCACCGAGCCACTCAAGGCGCTCATGAAGCGTGAGCACCGGCCCGGAGCCGACGCTCGTTCCGACGACGAGATTCTGCATTTCTGTCGAGAATATGGTGCCACCATCTTTCATCCTTCCGGCACCGCAAAGATGGGACCACGATCAGACGCCATGGCCGTTGTCGACCACGAACTCAAGGTGCATGGTGTCCATGGCTTGCGGGTCGTGGATGCATCCATCATGCCCACGCTGGTATCGGGCAACACCAACGCGCCCATCATCATGGTGGCAGAGCGCGCATCGGAATTCATTCTGGCGGATGCCAGCGCCCAACACTGAGTCAGCTTCAGAATTCGACACCAAAGGAGACCACACCCATGAATCAAACTCTCAGGCCGTCGCCAGCGCTGCAGCGGGTTATCAATGTGCTGGAGTATCCCTCCACACTGGTGGCCCGCATGGGTGCCTGGCTGATTGTGCCACTCATGTTTTCGCTGGTGTTCGAGGTGGTGTCCCGATACATATTCAACCGACCCACCATTTGGGCCTACGACATGACCTACATGCTCTCCAGCGCCGTGTTCATGCTGGGCGCGGCCTTTGCCCTGCAAAAAGGCAGTCACGTACGGGCTGACTTTCTGTTTGCCAGCCGGCGGCCGCGCTACCAGGCAACGGTAGATGCCATCTTGTATGTGTTCCTGTTCTTTCCGGCTCTGGCCACCTTCTTTCTCATCAGCTTCCGGTTTGCGGCCAAATCCTGGCGACAACTGGAGTCCTTTCCGCAAAGCCCCTGGATGCCACCCATCTATCCGCTCAAGACGGTCATCCCGGTGGTGGCGGCGCTGCTGCTGATTCAGGGCGTGGCCGAACTCATCAAGTGTCTGTGGGTGATCCGCCATGACACCCGTTACAACAACGAGAACGAGCACACATCATGAGTAACGCTGCACTGGGTCTGATTTCCTTGCTGGTGGCGGTGGTGGGGGTGCTTAGCGGCTTCCCCATGGCCTTCGTGTTCATCTTTGTAGCCCTGCTGTTTGGTTATGTGGCCATTGGCCAGCAGGTTTTCAATCTGCTGACCTTTCAATTCTTCTCGCTCATGACCAGCACGGAAATGGCAGCCATACCGCTGTTCCTGTTCATGGGCTACATCCTGGATCAGTCCGGCCTGATGGATCGCATGTTTCGGGCACTGCAACTCATTCTGGGGCAGTTCAAGGGCTCGCTCTATGTCATTGTGCTTCTGACGGCCACGCTGTTTGCGGCAGCCACGGGCATTGTGGGTGCGTCCGTTACCGTGCTGGGTGTCATGGCCGCCCCCATGCTGATCCAGAGCAACTATTCCACACGGCTG
>DATGUI010000230.1:0-6246 GCA_035301405.1 Burkholderiaceae bacterium | reverse complement strand
GATGTCGCTCTCTATTTTTCGCGCGCACCTATTCCGTGGGCGCGCGATGCCCTGGCCGACGGTCGGCAGACGCTGGCACCCGATCTGCCTGCCTTGCGCCACATCGGCCTGTACGCCTATCGCAACCGTTTTCTGCAAGCGTTTCCTTCGCTGCCCGTGGGGCCGCTCGAAAAATTCGAGTCACTGGAACAGCTGCGTGCGCTTGAAAACGGCTACACCATTGCCGTTGCCCGTATCGACCGCCCTCCTGCTCCCGGCGTCGACACGCTGGCTGACTTGGAAAAAGTGCGTACAATCTGGGCTCGGAAACCAATGCGTACCCGCTAGATCAGTAACAACTCGAATCAACGTTCGCTTCAGGAGAACCGCATGCGACTGATACTTCTCGGCCCACCGGGGGCCGGAAAAGGCACCCAGGCAAGCTACATTACGGAGCAATTCAATATTCCGCAAATAGCAACAGGCGACATGTTGCGCGCTGCCGTCAAGGAGCAAACGCCACTGGGATTGCAGGCCAAGCAAGTCATGGATGCCGGCCAGCTGGTATCCGATGACATCATCATCGGCCTGGTCAAAGATCGCCTCAAGGAGCCAGACTGCAAGAATGGCTACCTGCTTGATGGCTTCCCACGCACCATACCGCAGGCCGAAGCCCTGAAGCAGGCCGGCATTGCCGTGGATTTTGTCATTGAAATCAGTGTGCCCGAGGAAGACATCATCAAGCGCATGAGCGGCCGACGTGTTCATCCGGCCAGCGGCCGCAGCTATCACACTGTCTTCAATCCGCCCAAGGTAGCTGATACGGACGACATCACCGGAGAGCCGCTCATCCAGCGCGACGACGACCGTGAAGACACCGTCAGGCAACGCCTGTCGGTCTACGAGAAGCAGACGCGCCCGCTGGTGGACTACTATTCTGAATGGGGCCAGTCGAGTGATCCCGCTGCGCCCACTTATACCCAGTTGTCGGGGGTGGGATCCGTAGAGGAAATCCGCGATCGGATCGCCCGCGTCCTGGGCGCCTGACACCTCCAGGCTGTAATTTAAAAGGATTGACAGGAAAAAATCGTATGGATATTCAAGACAAGGTGTTCATTGTGACCGGCGGCGCTTCCGGTCTGGGTGCGGGCACGGCTCGCATGCTTACCGAACAGGGCGCCAAAGTCATTCTGGCCGATGTCCAGGAAGAAGCCGGCCAGGCGCTGGCCGCCGAGCTGGGCCAGACCTGGCTCGCCTGTGATGTCACCAGTGAAAAAGATGGCCAGGCAGTTGTTGATGCCGCAACCAGCGCCGGCAATCTTTTCGGCCTGGTCAATTGCGCTGGCATTGCCCCGGCTTCCCGAACAGTGGGTCGCAATGGTCCTCACGCACTGGACATGTTTCAAAAGGTCATCAGTGTGAACCTGATCGGCACATTCAACATGATCCGGCTGGCCGCCGCAGCCATGGCCGAAAACACCCCCGAACCCACCGGCGAGCGCGGTGTCATCATCAATACCGCCTCGGTCGCTGCCTTCGATGGTCAAATTGGCCAGGCGGCCTACTCGGCCTCCAAGGGCGGCGTTGTAGGCATGACCCTGCCCATTGCACGCGATCTGGCCCGCTCGGGCATACGGTGCATGACCATCGCGCCGGGAATCTTCGGTACCCCCATGATGTTCGGCATGCCACAAGAGGTGCAAGATGCCCTGGCGGCAAGCATCCCCTTCCCGTCCCGCCTGGGTACGCCTGACGACTTCGCCAAACTGGTACACACGATCATCACCAATGACATGCTCAACGGCGAGACCATCCGGCTGGACGGCGCCATCCGCATGGCACCCAAATAATCGGGCGTGCCTGCCATTACCATGCCCGCTGTCTAGCACAGCCGCCTGATGGGCCTGCTTCGCTCCGCCGCCACGGTCAGCGGTCTGACGCTGCTGTCCCGCATAACGGGTTTGCTGCGCGATATTCTCGTCGCAAGCACTTTTGGTGCGGGCCCGCTGACCGACGCTTTCTGGGTGGCCTTTCGCATACCCAACCTGCTTCGCCGCCTGTTTGCAGAGGGCGCCTTTACCCAGGCTTTTGTGCCCATCCTGGGCCAGGCTCGATCCGACTGGCCCCATGATGAGGTCCGCGTCCTGCTGGACCGCGTCGCCCTGCTGCTGACCACCGTACTCATACTGGTTACCCTTGCCGGCATGATTGCCACGCCCTGGGTGGTGACCGCCGTGGCCAGCGGCATGCGAACGGCCGCCAGACAAACCGAGTTCCAGGCGGCCGTCTGGATGACACGCGTGATGTTCCCGTACATCCTGTGCATGTCTCTGGTGGCCTTTGCTTCGGGGGTGCTTAACACCTGGAGCCGCTTTGCAGTTCCGGCCTTTACACCCGTCCTGCTCAATCTGTCCATGATCGGCACCAGCCTGTTCTTTACCGGGTGGTTTGCCGAGCCCATCTATGCCCTGGCAGCGGGCGTCATGCTGGGCGGTGTGCTGCAACTGGGGGTACAAGGCCTGGCGCTGGTCCGCCTGGGCCTGTTTCCGCGTTTCAGCCTGCAGATCCGCAAGGCCTGGACAGACAGCCCCACCGTCAGGCACATTGTGCGTCAGATGGCACCGGCCATTCTTGGCGTATCCGTGGCGCAGATTTCCCTGCTTATCAACACCAATATCGCGACCTGGCTGGCATCGGGCAGTGTCACCTGGTTGTCGTTTGCCGACAGGCTGATGGAGTTTCCGACGGCGTTGCTGGGGGTGGCACTGGGTACGGTCTTGCTGCCCAGCCTTTCTGCCGCCTTTGCACAGGACGACCGGCAGTCCTATAACGATCTGATGGACTGGGGCTTGCGCCTGGTCCTGATACTGGGTTTGCCCGCCAGCATCGGCCTGGCCGGACTGGCTGACGGGCTGGTGGCCACACTGTTTCATTATGGACAGTTTTCTGCCCAGGATGTTGCCCAGACCCGGCTTGCTGTCATGGCGTATTGTGTCGGTCTGCTGGGCCTGCTGGCCGTAAAGATACTTGCGCCCGGGTTCTACGCCCGGCAAGACATTCGCACGCCGGTTCGCATCGCCATGGTGGTGCTCGTGCTGACACAGGCATGCAACCTTGTCTTTGTCCCCTTGTTCTCTCATGCCGGGCTGGCCTTGTCCATCGGAATCGGTGGCAGCACCAATGCCCTGCTCTTGCTGATTACCCTGCAACGCCGCGGAATTTATCAGGCCGGCAAATCGTGGGGACGCTTTCTGCTGCGCATGATGCCCGCGCTGCTGGCCATGGCTGCGGCCCTGTGGTGGCTGAATCAGCGCATTGACTGGATAGGGCTCGGTGAAGCGCCAGGCAAACGGGCGCTGATGCTGCTTGCCGTAGTCAGTGGTGCCATGCTGGTTTACGCCGTCGGGTTGATCCTTTCAGGCTTTCGCCCGCGCGACTTTACACGCCCCGGCAGGTAGATTAAAATCAAGCCCTTTAATAACTTGCCCGAATTTATCACAGGAAATTGATTCGCCCATGGCTAATACCCCACAAGCCCGCAAGCGTGCCCGCCAGGCACTTGCCCGCAACAAGCACAACGCCAGCATGCGCTCCATGATGCGCACGTCCATCAAGCGCGTCCGCCAAGCCATTGACGCCGGCGACAAGCAAGCCGCCGAAGCAGGCTATCGCGCAGCCACCAGCGTGATTGATCGCGTGGCCGACAAAAACATCATCCACAAGAACAAGGCTGCACGCCACAAAAGCCGCCTCGCGGCAGCGATCAAGGCGTTGGCCTGATACCTTATCTACCAGCCGCAGCGTCTGTTCTTGCAGGCGCCTGTAGCAACGGGCTGCTGAATCATCAAAGCCAGAGCACATCATTCAGGGCTCTGGCTTTTTTGCGTCTTCCTGCCAGGTTTCTGATGTCTTCAGCTCATTGTCTTCGGCAAAATCACAGACAAACTGCCAAGCCAACGGTTCGAGATCGCGCAGACGGTGATCCACCACAACGCAACGCACCCCATCAATGACACGTGGAATCACATAAGGCGAGTACGTAAGGTGATCCCCGCGAGAACCTGCCGGCCGAAACTGCGACATGACACCAGAGAGACGCTCCGCCCAATCACTGGGGCGAAAGCGCTGCCCTGCCAGCGTCGTGCCATGAATAACCATTTTGTTCGCAGCTTTTGACATATCAACCTGTTATGTGACTGCATCGCGTTGATTGCAAGGAGCCTGCCCGTGCATCAACATCCCGACGCGAATTGTATATGATAGGGGTTTTGGCTTTTCCAATCGCCTTATGTCTGATACTCCTTCCCAGCCAGCGCCCGGGGCACTACGGCACTTCTTGCAGATGCGGGATCTTTCCCCGGCCGAAATCCATTACGTTCTGAATCGGGCGCATCTTGTCAAAAACAAGTTCAAACGATATCAGGCGCACCACACCCTGCACGATCGCAATCTGGCCATGATTTTTGAAAAAGCCAGCACGCGTACCCGCGTGTCCTTTGAGGCCGGCATGTATCAGCTGGGCGGTGCCGTCATCCACATCACGGCCAACGATTCACAACTGGGCCGGGCAGAGCCCATCGAAGACACCGCTCGGGTGGTCTCCCGCATGGTGGACCTCATCATGATCCGCACCTTCGAGCAGACACGCATCGAGCGTTTTGCCGCCCACTCTCGCGTCCCCGTCATCAATGGTCTGACCAACGAGTATCACCCCTGCCAGATCCTGGCCGACATCTTCACCTTCAATGAGCATGCCGGCGATATCCGCGGCAAGACAGTAGCCTGGATTGGCGATGGCAACAACATGGCCTACACGTGGTTGCAGGCTGCAGAAATTCTCGGCTTTACCCTGCACATCTCCACGCCCGATGGTTACGGCCTGTCACCCGATCGGATTGGCGATCCGGCTCCCGACGTCCTCAAGGTCTTTGATCACCCCGAGGACGCCTGCAAGGGCGCGCACCTGGTCACCACAGACGTCTGGACCAGCATGGGTTTCGAAGAAGAGAACGAAGCCCGCCGCATCGCCTTTGCCGACTGGCGTGTCGATGCCAAACTGATGCGGGCCGCACGTCCGGATGCCCTCTTCATGCATTGCCTGCCGGCCCACCGCGGTGAAGAAGTCGCCGCAGATGTCATCGATGGGCCACAAAGTGTGGTCTGGGACGAAGCCGAGAACCGCATGCACGTACAGAAAGCCCTGATGGAGTTCCTGCTTCTTGGTCAGCTGGACCAGGAATAATCAGCTCAGGCCTTGTCGCCGTCGAGTTTGTCACTCAATCCCTTGAGCGCGGGCAAGGCCTGTTCTGACGAAGCAGGCAGCAACAGCCCTGATTGGGCATAGGTAAACAGCTTGTCGCGGGTATCCGTGATGTCCAGGTTTCTCATGGTCAGTTGACCGATGCGATCCCTGGGCGAAAAACTGGAGTCGACCTTCTCCATGCTGAGACGGTCCGGGTGGTAGGTCAGGTTGGGTGACGATGTATCCACAATGGAGTAATCATTACCGCGCCTGAGAGCAATCACGACTTCGCCAGTTACCGCACTGGCCACCCACCGCTGTGCCGTCTCGCGCAGCATGATGGCCTGCGGATCAAACCAGCGCCCCTGGTACAGCAACCGGCCCAGCCGCAAGCCATTGATGCGATACTGCTCGATGGTATCTTCATTGTGAATGCCGCTGACCAGCCGTTCGTAGGCAATATGCAGCAGCGCCATGCCCGGAGCCTCGTAAATGCCCCGGCTCTTGGCCTCGATAATGCGGTTTTCTATCTGGTCGCTCATGCCAAGGCCGTGACGTCCGCCAATACGATTGGCTTCAAGAAACAGCTCAACGGCATCGGTGAAGGTCTGACCGTTCAGGGCCACGGGCTCACCCTCTTCAAACCGTACGGTAACCGTCTCGGACTCGATGGCAACGTCATCACGCCAGAACGGTACCCCCATGATGGGGTCCACGATGTCGATGCCGACATTGAGATATTCAAGATCCTTGGCTTCGTGCGTGGCGCCCAACATGTTGGAGTCCGTTGAATAGGCCTTCTCTGCCGACATCCGGTAGTCAAAGCCCGCCTCCTGCATGTACTCGGACATCTCGGCGCGCCCGCCCAGTTCGTCAATGAAAAGCTGGTCGAGCCACGGCTTGTAGATCTTGAGATCGGGGTTGGCCAGCAGCCCATAGCGATAGAAGCGCTCAATGTCGTTGCCCTTGTAAGTGCTGCCGTCTCCCCAGATGTGGACGTCGTCTTCCTTCATGGCAGACACCAG
>DATGUI010000229.1:0-5742 GCA_035301405.1 Burkholderiaceae bacterium | reverse complement strand
ACTCCGATTATCATCCGGAAATCCCCGACCTGTCAGACATGCGCCATGACGACTGGGTGCAGCGCTGGTTGCCGGCCTCCTGGGGGCCCTACGCACGCTTGTGCCGTCTCGATCGTCCGGTTGGCACCTGGCTGACATTGCTGCCGTGTCTGGCCGCGCTGGTGCAGGCGGCCGATGGCTGGCCGACGCTTTTCAGGCTGTTCATCTTCTCCCTGGGTGCGCTGCTGATGCGCGGCGTGGGCTGCACGTTCAACGATATCTTCGATCGCGATTTTGACAACCAGGTCGAGCGCACACGCTTCCGGCCATTGACCAGCGGCCAGATCTCCCTGCGTCAGGCCGTTCTCTTTGTGGTGGCGCAGCTGGCTGTCTGCGGGCTGCTGCTGTTCGCGCTCAATCCATACAGCCGGTGGCTGGCCGTTGCGCTGGTCCCCATTGTGATTGTCTATCCGTTATGCAAGCGTTTTACCTACTGGCCCCAGATCGTGCTGGGCATCGGTTTCAACTGGGGCATGCTCATGGCCTGGTCCGACACCCAGAACATGGTGCCGGCGGCAGCCATTGCCATGTGGCTGGGCGCTGTCCTGTGGCAGGTGGGTTACGATTCGGTCTACGCCTATGTCGACATGCGTGACGACAAGATGCTGGGCCTGCGTTCCACGGCACTGAAATTCCAGGACAACGGCAAGATCTGGATCAGTGGTTTCTATGCGGCCACTGCGGCGCTCTGGCTATTCGCCGGGGTATCACTGGGCTTGTCATGGGTGTATTTTCTCGTTCTTGGTATGATTGCAGCGCACTTCGCCTGGCAGATGTGGGTTTTTGATGTCAGGCGACCCGATCGCAACTTCATGCTGTTTCGAAGCAATATGGTGGTGGGTGTGCTGCTTTTGCTTGCTGCTCTGGGCGGCACACTTATCGGATAACAATCAAATTATCAGATAACAACTAAAGGTCATCACGCTATGCCCAGTTTCCTGGAAATCATGGCAACCACGCTGTTTGCGATTGCCATCATTCATACCTTTTCCGTCCCCGTCTTTGCCCGACTGGCCAACAAGGGCGGCACACATGCGGGTTTATGGCATTTGCTGTCGGAAGTGGAAGCGGTATTTGGCGTATGGGCCTGTGTCATGCTGGCGTGCATGGCGCTTGTCGCGGGTCTGGACGAGGCCGTTGAATATGTCGACACGCGCAATTTCGCCGAGCCGGCCTTTGTGTTTGCCATCATGGTCGTGGCCGCCAGCCGGCCCGTGCTTGAGCTCGTCAACATGGTTGTCAAATCGGTGGCGCGCATCCTGCCACTCAAATACGAACTGGCCATGTTCTTTGTTGTGATGTCGATCGTGCCGCTGGCCGGTTCCTTCATTACCGAACCGGCCGCCATGACGCTGGCCGCCCTCATGCTGCGCGACAGTTACTTCAACCGGCCAGGGCAGGCCGGCTTCAAGTACATGACGCTGGGCGTGCTGTTTGTCAATATTTCCATTGGTGGCGTGCTGACTGCCTACGCCGCACCACCGGTACTCATGGTGGCCCAGACCTTCGGCTGGGATACGGCTTACATGTCCACACACTTCGGGTGGCGTGCTGCGGTCGCCGTTATCTTCAATGCAGCCGTGCTCACGTTCATCGTTCGTGCCCACCTGCTCGATGGCAGCATCGGCGCGTCGGCCGACAATACCAAGCCCGTGCGTCCAGCCGTGCCCTTTGCCGTCATTGGCATTCATACCTTCTTCCTGGTTGGCATCGTGCTCTCGTCTCACCACCCGGTTCTCTTCCTGGGCTTCCTGATGTTGTTCATCGGCTACGCCCATGCCTACAGCCGGCACCAGAACCCCCTGCTGATTCGCGAAGGCCTCATGGTTGGCTTCTTCCTGGCTGGTCTGGTCATTCTGGGCGGGCTGCAAAAGTGGTGGTTGCAAGACCTCCTTGGCGGTCTGGCGCCCACGGTGCTGTTCTGGGGGGCAGCAGCTCTGACTGCCATCACGGACAACGCCGCACTGACCTACCTGGGTTCTCTGGTAGAGGGCACCAGCGAGTTCTGGCGCTACATGCTGGTGGCAGGTGCGGTCACTGGCGGCGGCCTTACGGTGATTGCCAACGCTCCCAACCCGGCAGGCTTTGCCATCCTGAAAGGCTGCTTCCCCGATGGCGCCATTTCGCCGCTCAAGTTGTTATTCAGCGCAGCCATCCCCACCTTGGTTGCAGCAGGCATGTTTTTGTTGCCCTTCGCGCGCTGATTTCGAAAGCGGCTAAAATCTGATTCCTGAGGGCAAGGCATTTTCCTTGCCCGCGTCCCTCTTTACATGGATGGCTAACGTCGTGCCCATTTATGCTTATAAATGCTCGGCTTGCGGACACGAGCAAGATGTGCTTCAGAAAATGTCCGACCCGTTATTGACCCAATGCCCCGAGTGTCTGCAGGAAACCTACGTCAAGCAGGTAACGGCAGCGGGCTTTCGGCTCAAGGGAACCGGTTGGTATGTCACGGATTTCCGCGACAACGACAAGGGCCGGCAACGCCCGTCCCCGGAAGGCAGTGCCCCGGCAGAGACCAGCAAGGCATCGTCCGACAGCAGTGCGGCCGCAGCCGGCACCGCGTCTTCCGGCAGTACCGCCTCGGCGGGCGAGGCGGCGGGCTGAGCACGCCATGTCGTCAGCAACCTGCTGCCTGGCCGGCGGCTACCTTCAATCATTCACGCAAATCGTCATACGGAGTATTCCCTGATGCGTACCTGCTACACCGGCGAGGTCAATACCAAACACATCGATCAAACCGTCAGCCTGACCGGCTGGGTACATCGCCGACGCGACCATGGTGGCGTCATCTTCATTGATCTCCGTGATCGCACCGGCCTGGCGCAGGTTGTCGTCAACCCGGATAATGAAACCGCCTTTCCGATTGCCGAACGTATTCGCAACGAGTACTGCCTGCATATTCGTGGCGTGGTGCGGCATCGTCCGGAAGGCACCGTCAATCCTGATCTTGCATCGGGTGAAATCGAAGTCGTTTGCGACACGCTGGAAATCCTCAACCCGTCCGTGACGCCCGCCTTCCAGCTGGATGACGACAACCTCTCCGAAACCACGCGCCTGACTCACCGGGTGCTGGATTTGCGTCGCCCGGTCATGCAGCGCAATCTGCTGTTGCGCCATCAGGTCACGTCAGCCGTACGCCAGTATCTTGATGGCCAGGGGTTTATCGACATCGAAACACCCATGCTGACGCGCAGCACGCCGGAAGCCGCAAGGGACTACCTCGTGCCATCGCGTGTGCATCCGGGGCAGTTCTTTGCCTTGCCGCAGTCTCCGCAACTGTTCAAGCAGATGCTGATGATGGCCGGCTTTGATCGCTACTACCAGATCGTGAAGTGCTTTCGCGATGAAGACCTGCGTGCCGATCGCCAGCCCGAATTCACCCAGATCGACTGCGAGACCTCGTTTCTGGATGAAACCCAGATCCGCGCCATCTTCGAGGACATGGTTCGCCACGTCTTTCGGCAGGTCATGGACGTCGAGCTGCCCGACCCGTTTCCGACCATGCCCTGGTCCGAAGCCATGCAGCGCTTCGGTTCCGACAAGCCCGACCTGCGCGTCGCGCTGGAGCTGGTCGACGTGGCCGACGTACTCAAGGACGTGGACTTCAAGGTGTTCTCGGGTCCGGCCAACGATGCCGGTTCACGGGTGGTGGCGCTGCGTATCCCCGGTGGCGGCGCACTGCCCCGAAGCGAAATCGACGCCTACACCAAATACGTGGGCATTTATGGCGCCAGGGGGCTGGCCTACATCAAGGTCAATGATGCCGCCGATATCCCCGGCGGACTGCAGTCACCCATCGTCAAGAACATTCACGACACGGCCTTGCAAGCCATCATCCAGCGTACCGGGGCACAGGATGGCGATCTCATCTTCTTCGGCGCCGACCGCCGTCAGGTCGTCAACGACGCCATGGGCGCGCTGCGCGTCAAGATCGGTCACAGCACGTTTGGCAAGGAAAACGGCCTGCTCACCGAAGGCTGGCAGCCGTTGTGGGTAATTGATTTCCCCATGTTCGAGTACGACGCCGAGGCGCGCCGCTGGTCGGCTGCACACCATCCCTTCACCAGCCCCAAGGATGGCCACGAAGACCACCTTGCATCCGACCCGGAAAATGTTCTGGCCAAGGCCTACGACATGGTGCTCAACGGCTGGGAGATTGGCGGCGGTTCCGTACGTATCCATCAGGCAGAGGTCCAGAGCAAGGTCTTTGATGCACTCGGCATTTCAGCCGACGAAGCACGCGAAAAGTTCGGCTTCCTGCTCGATGCCCTGCAATACGGCGCTCCACCACACGGCGGCGTTGCCTTTGGCCTGGATCGCCTGGTCACGCTGATGGCAGGTGCGGATTCGATTCGGGATGTCATTGCCTTCCCCAAGACACAGCGGGCCCAATGCCTGCTGACCCAGGCGCCTTCATCCATCGACGACGCCCAGTTGCGCGAGTTGCACATCCGCGTCCGGGCGTCTGATCTGAAACTGGAATAACGGCGGGTGCTGCGTGTCAGTCATTCGAGTCGTCAGCTACAACATCCATAAAGGCCGGTCTGCCGGCGGGGGCCGCGAGTCTCTGTCCGACTTGCGTCTTGGTCTGCACGGATTGCGGCCTGATCTGCTCTTCCTGCAAGAAGTCCAGGGCCGTAACGAGCAACGGGTCAGCTTGCACGCCCAACACGAATCCCTGGCCGCTGCGCTCGACATGAGCGCTGCCTACGGCTGCAATGCCATGCGTACGCGTACGGACCATGGCAATGCCCTGCTGTCGCGCCATCCCATTCTGCTGCACGAGAATCTCGATATTTCCGACCATCGGCTCGAACAGCGTGGCTTGTTGCATGCTGTCATCGAAGTTGACGGCACACCGGTACATTGTCTGGTGGTGCATCTGGGCCTGTTTGGCGGGGGGCGCGAGCGTCAGGTCGCAGCGTTGGTCAAGCGCATCAAGACCTGGGTACCTGCTGACGAGCCTATCCTCATCGCTGGGGACTTCAATGACTGGAATAACCGGCTCGCCCCACTCTTTGTCGAACAGTTGCAACTTTACGAAGTCTTTGCCGTCGCCCCTGAAAGTGGCTTGGCCGTGCCGGGGTTCAGGGGATCACTCAACCGTATCCGGACGTCATTGCGGGGTTCGTCATTGGCTCCCTTGTCCAGAAAGGTTCATGAGCTCGGCCATGCCGGTGCGCCACGGCTGACCTTGCCGCCGCGGACCTTCCCCGCAGCGTTTCCCTGGTTGCGGCTGGATCGCATCTATCAGCGAGGGTTTGCGGTTCGTCAGGCGCGTGTGCTGCACGGGACGCCATGGCGGCAATTATCGGATCATGCGCCGTTGATGACTGAGCTGGAATTGCCCTGATTGCTGTTTGTTGGCCCTTCGTTTATGTCGCTCATATGCCTGGGCTGGTGGTGCCGCTCCTTCCCTCCGCTGTCTTTTCAAGACAGAAGGTCGGTCAGGGTCGGCACCCGCCATCCCCGCTGGGCAATGTGCAGGCCTGAACCGGGAGGCCGGCATGGCCCGATTTTCTGTCCCGCAGGGACAGCTGAGGGCCAGTCGGCGCTCCCGGGTCGGGTCGGCCCCATGAGCTGGATGCGCTCCATGCAACTGATCGGGCCAACGTCCTGCTGATGTTTCGTGCCCTGTCACGGGGACCGAAGACTTCATCTGATCACGTGGGTTTCTGACAGAAATATCGATTGGCATTT
>DATGUI010000228.1:0-3566 GCA_035301405.1 Burkholderiaceae bacterium | reverse complement strand
CGGATCAAACTTTTCCGACTGATCGATATTGCCCTGCACCAGCTGTATATTCAACGGTTTTCCATATGCCGACGACCAATCGACCTGCATTAACAACTCACCCGATAAAAGCAAGGCCAATGCCGTCATGGCGATAGCAGGGGCAGGCTTTTGCAAGGCTGCAGACGGCCTGAGCGCCAGGGACAGTGCAGCAGCCACGAACGCGGCAAAGAAGGCGACACCATGCACACCCAACAGCGGCGCCCATCCTGCCAAAGGGCTGTCAACATGTGCATAGCCTATATTCAGCCACGGAAAACCAGAAAACAAGATACTGCGCAACCATTCTGTACCCGCCCAGGCCGCCGACCATGTCAGAACATCCATCCAGACGATTCTTCGTGCCGGCACAGGACGCAACCCGGCAAACACACCACAGGCCAGGGCAGTAAACAGCGCCAGAAATGCAGACAGCGCTATCACGCCAATAACAGCCAGTGGCGCCGGCAAGCCGCCATAGTGATTCATGCTGATGAAAAGCCAATACAGGCCGACGCTGAAATTCACCAGGCCAAACCACCCCCCGCGCAGAAAAGCCTGCAATACAGAGGTTGCATCACGCACCGACTGCACCAGTACGCTCAAAGCCACGATCTGGACAATCGCTAACGACCAGGATGGTAGCGGATCAGGTGCGAAGGTCAATGCATGGATGCATCCAGCCACAGCCAGCATCACCGTGACGCGCAACCGGGCAAACAGACTGATAGCCATTGCTACGACCGGATGTAGACCCAACCCTTATGCTGCAGACCTACAATTTCAAAGATCGCCGCGTGGTCCAGCACCTGCAGCGGCGGCCGGTTGTCCCGGCTGGTCCGCGCCAGGGTATTCGGGCAAACCCATGTGAACGCGTCCATTTCCGGGTGCACGACGTCCTGAGCCCTGCCAACGGCTTCAGCATTCACAATGATTCGTACATCGGCATCCGGAACATCGCGTTTCAGGTTCATGGCATTGTTGCGCGCGCGCTCAAGTGCCGCCGGTGTCGGGGCGTGCAAGATCACTTTCATTACGTCGGGGGGTGTATCTGTTTTCATAAGCTGGCAAGAAGTTGATATTCATCGGCAGCAATTGCCAAATCAGGATTGAAGTTGTTGGGCTGCCGATTTCAGGGCGCTTTGAAACATCTCCTCGATGGACGGATGGTAAAAAGGCATTGCCAGCATGTCATGAACGGTCTGCTTCGCCTGAATTGCCCAGGCAATCAAGTGCGCCAGGTGCTCGCCCTTGGTCAGAAACATGCTGGCTCCGACCAGCAGGCCGGTTTCCGGCGCCACGTATATCCGCAACACGTTTTCCTGTGCGCCCAGTATCTTGGAACGACCGTTACCCGTACCTTCAGCGACACCTACAATAGCCCCCTGCTCCATTGCCGTATCGTAGGAAAGACCCACCATACAAACATCAGGATCAGTGAACAGGATAGATACCGGAACTCGCCGGGGTGCATTGTCATGCTGTTCACTGCGCAAGAGGGACAAGGCGGCTTGTGCAGCCATCCGCCCCTCATCAACAGACTCATGCATTAAAGGCCTGGCCGGCTGAGCGTCACCCGCAAAAAAGACAGGCACATCCGCGGCCTGCATGGTCACCGGGTCGATCTTCGGCCGCCCTGAGTCATCCAGGGGAATACCTGCCGCAGCCAGATTCAAAGCTGCCGTATTGGGACTACGCCCCGTCGCCACAAGAAGGTGTTCCACCAAAGAAGTGTGTTCATCAGTATGCATAAGCACTTCGTTATCGGCAGGACTTGCTTCGACAGGAGCGCCAAGCCACATGGGAAGTTCGCCCATAAAAGCCGCCATTGTCCTGTCATGAACGACAGGGTCCTCAATGCCTCCAACCGTGCTAAGCTGATCGGCCGCCACCACCTGAACGTCAAGGCGGGACAAGGCCAGTCCCAGTTCAAGACCAATGGCTCCCAGGCCGATAATCCCCAGCCGCTGCGGCAACGTTTCCAGCTCAAAGAGTGTGTCGGTAGTCAGGATGCTAGACGACACGCTATCGAATATCCGGGGGACTATCGGGGCGGAACCTGTTGCCACGATGACGGCGTCCGCCTCAATGCGTTCCGTTCCGACCCGCAGCACCCCCGGGGCCCCGAAACTGGCTTCGCCCATGATCAATTGTTCGCCCGCTGCCTTGCGTATCCGCTCTGCCGCTCCGCTGGCCAGCATATCCCGGGTCTGGCGCGCATGATCCCACAACTTCTGCGGCACGTCCTCAAAAAAAGTAGCACTCCCTGGAAGTTGTCTGACGTTCATCCATCGCATACCCGCATGAAGGGCTGCTTTCGACGGCATGCATCCGACACGGGCACATGTTGTTCCCAGAGGCCCCCGGTCGATGAGCACAGCATTTTTACCTGCACCCCGGATCGTATTAAACGCAGTAATTCCCGCCGTCCCGGCTCCAATAATTGCGACATCAACTTTCCTGTTCGGCATTGAACATTCCAAATTAAATAGAAAAATACGGATTTCTGACCTGCATCGGCGCGATGTGGCACAAAACCGTGCGGCCACTACCCGATAGTGCGCATCAGCATCATGATTGCGACAACAACACAGGCGATTGAAAAGACTTTCTGCAGTACAACTGACGAAATTTTCGGCGCGACCAGGCGGGCTGCTGCCATCCCTGCAAGCGCCGTCAACACAAACGCCCAGGTCGCCGGGCTCATCGAAAGGCCGTGCCGTGACGCCGTAAAAACGGTAAAAAAAGACAACAGGGCAATCACCATCAGCGACGTAGCGACAACGCTGTGCATGCGAAGCTCAGTGAAACAGGCCAGTGCAGGAACAATAATGAAGCCTCCCCCCACACCCAGCATGCCAGTAAAAAATCCCGACACAGCTCCGATGCCAGCCATCGTCACCACCGTTTTCGCACCCCAGATAAAACATCCGGTTTCTTTGGATATTTTGCACACACTGGTACGCATCATGATCAGCTCGCCACCCGTCTGAGTCTTATTTGCAGACATGAACATGCGATAGGCCACCACAAGCATGACAGCGACAAAAATCAGATTCAGCCAGTGAGGCGGCGCCGTATGAGCCACATGCACGCCGAGCGGTGCCGTGACCGCACCCGCCGCTGCAAGCACACCTGCCGCCTTATATCGGACCAGGCCTTGGCGCAGTCCCTGAAATGTCCCCAGACCCGCAGCGGCGCCGACGGCCAAAAGCGCCACGGGTGCCGCTGTTCGTATATCCATACCCAGACCAAACAGCAATGCAGGCACGGCAAAAATCCCGCCCCCTGCCCCCGTCAGACCGAGGACAGCACCAATGGCGACACCAAGCACTCCGCCGATGAGCATCATCTACCACCAAAGAAAGCGGCTGCTATGAACCCCGAACCAGAATGTTTCATGGACGCGGGCCCAGCACCTCGATCAGCTCATCACCTTGCGGCATGCCGTTAAATTTCTGGATAAAACCTTCATCGTCCGGAGCGATAATGCCTGGCGTTCCCCGGAACCCCAGAGTCATCATAAGGTGCTGGTTATCTTCCAGCGT
>DATGUI010000227.1:0-5324 GCA_035301405.1 Burkholderiaceae bacterium | reverse complement strand
AACTGGACCGACTGGGCGCCATTTTCCCACCAGACCGGGATATGGTCCTTGATTTCATCGAGCTTGGAAAAGGCCCGATCCAGTCCTTCCTCGGTGCCCAGCACGTCGTAGATATCGTCCTTGTCGACACCGTCGGCCAGCAATGCGTACTCCAGGTTTTCCTTTGGCCACGCTCGCAATGACCGGGGGCCCGGAAAGGTATTGACATCCCAGAAATCTTCCCATGAGGTCATCTTTTTGCCCTCTGGATTCTTGGCAGTATTTTGCACCAGCACGGTTGAGTAGGTACCCCATACAATGCCGTACTCGTGGCGCGCCATTTCAGGGAGTTGATTATCAGGATCGATCACTGAATAATCCAGCGGCTCCAGCAGATCTTTCTCGACTGCCAGGGGAAGTTTGCCACCAGAAAGCTCAACCAGATCCCAAGTAGTCTTGCCTATCTTGACCATGGATTCCAGCTGGGCCAGCAAGGCCAGCTCGCTGGCCTTGAGCGCCACCTTGGCGCCCGTCGCTTCTTCAAAAGCAGCAATGAATGTATTTTGTTCTGCTTCGGCTGCTGTGCCTCCGGACCACGCCATGTTCAGAGTCTTGGCCTGTACGGGCAGCGCGATACCTGCTGCAAGGGCAAGGGTGGCAACGGTTGCAGACAGCGTTCTGATTAGATTTTGGCTGCGTTTCATGAGAGTCACCTCCAGAAAAAAGGATGAATGCAGGCTCAACAGGCCAGCGGCAAGGCGTCTGACAAGTTGAATGCCAGCTGAACGGATTGCCCGGTTGTCAATTCGGGCAGGGTCGAGCTGCGGTGTTCTTGCATCACCACCACAGCGCTTCCGGCTACGCGTACGTCGTACTGGATCATGTTGCCCAGGAACATGGTTTCTGCCACCGTGCCGACAAAGGAAATACGCTGGCTGCCAGTACCGGGGCCTTCATCAATACCCACGCGCCGAATTTTTTCGGGACGAACACTCAGATAATTGACGGGTTCGTTTTCTTGCAGATGCAGATCAACGGGAGAACCGATTTCCACAATTTCACGGCCTCCGCCATCCGCCTGCCTTAGCGTGAACAGGTTGGTCTTGCCGATAAATTCCGCCACGTAGCGGGAGTTGGGCCGATCATAAATTTGATCGGGGGTATCAACCTGCCGGATCATGCCGTCTGACATGATGGCCACGCGGTCCGACAGTACCAGCGCCTCTTCCTGGTCATGCGTAACAAAAATAATGGTGCAACCCAGCTCAGCGTGATATTGCTTGATTTCCAGCTGCATGGCCTTGCGCAGCTTCAGGTCCAGGGCACTGAGTGGCTCGTCCATCAACAACACCGGGGGCTCGAACACCACGGCACGGGCAAACGCCACCCGTTGCTGCTGACCACCCGACAATGCACTGGGCATGCGGCTGGCAAACGCGGAGAGCTGCACCATGTCCAATACGGCATCCACCTTCTTCCTGATGTCGGCACTGCGCATTTTGCGCAGTCGCAATGGAAAGGCAACATTGTCGTACACCGACATGTGCGGAAACAGCGTATAGCTCTGAAAAACCATGCCCAGTTGCCGGCGTTCGGGTGACAGGTCAAGGATGTTTTTCCCGGCCACACGCAGCTCGCCACGATCCGGGTCAATGAAACCGGCCAGGCAATTCAATGCGGTAGTCTTGCCCGAGCCACTGGGGCCCAGCAGGGTCATGAATTCTCCGGGTCTGACTTCTAGCGAAAAATCTTCCAGGGCGGTTGAAGATCCATAATATTTAGCCAGACCATCAAAGACGATTTCTGCACCGTTCATGTAAGGGTTCTTTCGTTGAAAGTTCAGATGGGCTATGCCGGACAAGCCAGAAACTGCTCCCTCGGCATAAATGACATTGGCGTCATTGTCATTTAATAGTGCTATGCTGGCAAGTAAGGGTTTTCCTTGATCAGCGTCTTTCCCTCTTTGTGTTAACGCTTTGACCTGCCGCGAGTAAACTGTCACGACCATGGACAATCACGAAATACAGGGCATACACCTTCCACAGCTATTGCACACTTGGGCAGAACGTTCCGGAAAAATCCCGAAACGGGTCAGGACGCGCTGCCGACTGATTGCAGCGACCGCGTCGGTAATGGAACAATCCGGGTACGAAGGCCTCACGGTCGATGCCATTGCCAACCATGCCGGGGTGGCGCGGGGCACGTTTTATCTGTATTTTTCAGACCGGTCGGATGCAGCGACGGCTGTCATGCGCGCTTTTTCTGCCATGATGCGCCGCTACCGACCCCGCGGGGGCAGCCAGCTCACGCCCATGGCGTCCATTTATCGCATCAACCTGTTTTATATTCTGAGCTATGCCAACAACAGCAGCTTGCTGGCCGGCAGAGAATCCCTGATGCGCGATCGCCCCGAACTCATCAGATATCGCGATGCCATCAACACCCACTGGACACGTCTCATACTGAAAGACCTCTGCCGGCGGTTCAACATCCCCCCTGAACGTTGCGAAGCACCGCAGACGCACCTTGCTGTCCGTGCTGCCATTGCCATGGCAGACGAGTTCCTCCGAGAAATATACGTATACGAAAGCCCGGGCATTGTGAAGCTGGCACAAGATCCACGAGACGTTGCACTGGTGCTTACCCAGGTGTGGCACCGTGCAATCTTCGGTCACGACCCGGCAGAATGGAATCCCGCCCACGGTCTTCCCATGCTGTTGCAGACGGCAAGCGCCAGCCAGAACACGCCATCTTGCGCCTGAATTCTTCTCGTTGACCGCCACCCGCAATGCCTTCATGGAAGAAGCCTTTGAGGATTTTGATGTTGATGGAAACGGCTACCTGGCACACAACTGATCAGGCAGGCAGATGGCTGGTAGCTCTCAACCCGGTCCGGACCCGGCCAGGCGATCTGCGATGGCATCGGCGGCACGCAGGCTCAGGGCGGCGATGGTCAGGGTCGGATTGGCGGTACCGCCTGTCGGGAAAACGCTTGAACCCACAATGACCATGTTTTTGTGATCATGACTGAACAACGACGGGTCGACCACTGAACGGCGTGGATCCTCTCCCATTCTGCAGGTTCCCATGATGTGGCCCGCACCAAAGAAATTGGTGGCATGCTGCATGCGGCTGGCGCCCATTTGTCGGAAGATTTCGTCATGATCCCGCCTGGCATGGGCCATACCTTGCCGGGCATAATCATCCACACGATACGTGATGTGCGGCAGGGGCACGCCATGGACATCGGCCTTGTGCGGGTCAAGGGCGACGCGGTTGTCGGGGTCCGGGAGCTGTTCAGTCAGGGCCGCCAGGCGCAGATGACGAGACGTTTCGTCGGCGATGGCAGCGTCCAGATCAGCGCCCGCAATGCCGGCCAGGGCAAGCGCCGCCGCTGTCGATGCGGGTGCGCCGGTGGGCCAGCTCCATCCGTCGTTGCCAATTTCAATCCGGTAAGCACTGCGCTGGCGCCGGAAAGCACCCTCACGAAGATTTTCGATACCGGAGGTAGACAGCGGCCCGCGATAAGGATAGACAGGCTGACTGGCCAAGGCCCAGGAGAGTTGCACAGGATGGTCCATCAGATGACGCCCCACCATACCTGACGTGTTCGCCAGGCCCTGGGGCCACGCATTGTTGCGTGATGCCAGCAGCAACCTGGGTGTCTCGATGGCATGGCAGGCCAGGACAATATAACGGCCTTGCACGTCACCTGTGCTCTGGTCCCTGCGGCGATAATGCGCACGAACAATCTGGCCGGTATCATCTGCTTCCAGCCGCACCACGGTACAACCATCAAGCAAATGTGCCCCTGCCCCGATGGCTTTCTTCAAGTGGACCGTGGCATCATATTTTGCCTGTATCGGGCACACCGGGATGCAGCTGGAACTGCCGCAACACGGTGGACGCTGGTCATGCGCCACCGAATTTCTCGCCTGCGGTGTCGGACTCACGATAAATCGCGTCCCGTGCAACGCCTGCGTGAGCGTTGTATCGAGATACGATTGCGGAATGGGCGGCAATGGGTAGGGTGCGCTGCGCGGCGAGCCAAGTTCATGCTTAACGTCCCCGGCCACAGCCAGGGCATGCTCGGCGCGCACATAAGCAGGCTCGATCTCATCATAGGAAATCGGCCAGTCTGTACCATAGCCATGCTCTGAAAACGTGCGGAAATCCGATGGCAGCAGGCGCAGGCACGTTCCCAGCCAATGCCACGTGGTTCCACCCACCACCTTCAGATACGTGCTCTTGAACCGATCAGGACCCACCTGGCAATACCAGTCGTCAAGCTTGTCGCTGGTCGGATGCATGGCATGGGGAACCGGCGGATAGGCAGACTCGGGAACCTTGACCGGTGCCTGCCAGAAGTTGTGCACGGCCTGGGTTCGATCAACCGGCGCGCCGGCTTCCAGGATGCATACACGCACACCGCGTCCGGCGAGCTCCGCCGCCATCAGGGCACCGGCGACACCGGAACCGATAATGACGACATCAGACTGAGACACAGGCATGCAGGCGCTTCTTGTCAACCTGGCGCAGTGGCCCAGTGACCCGTTGCCCCGCCACATTGACCCGGCACATGCAGAAAGGGGGCGCTGGTCCAGACAAGGGCATGCTGGAAGCCGACCTGGCTCGCATTGAGATCATCAGGAAAGACGCCCGAGTACCAGGTTGCCAGCAAGCTGGCAGCCAGTTCCGGATCACCTGACGGATCGGCAACCAGCGCAGCAACCCTGGGGAGAAAGCTGTGCTTGTCAAGATGTGCCAGCATGCGTTCGGCCAGGCCCGGATCCAGGCTGGACAACGAACGTCCGGTCAGCTGGCAAACAAGCTGGAGGAAACTTTGTGTTGTCACAGGTGCGCTGCCCGGCGAGGCTCGGGGCACGGCCATGCCGGGCAGGCTCAATGTGCCGGCAGACAATGCCGAGACGACAAGGGCGCGACGACGTGAATCCACGATGTTCATTCCAGAATCTGTCGATATGCCAGCTTACCATCTTGCAGGCTGAATGCGGGCTGAATACTTCGTTGACCGCCACCCGCAATGGCTCTATCATGGACCACAACAATTACAAAATATTAAAAATCTGGCCAACCACCCAGGAGACACCATGCCAGGGGTATTTGATACCGGACTGGACCAGCGACAGGGCAATTATTCTCCGCTGACCCCTCTGACCCTTCTGCAGCGGTCGGCGCATGTCTATCCCCACAAGCCTGCCGTCATCGACAGCCGCTTCACGCTGTCCTATGCACAGTTTTACGAGCGGGCACGCCGCATGGCTTCTGCCTGCACCCAGCTGGGCATACAAGCCGGTGACACCGTCGCCATCATGTGCCACAAC
>DATGUI010000226.1:0-5605 GCA_035301405.1 Burkholderiaceae bacterium | reverse complement strand
CGCCAAAGATGGACAGCGCCGCCAGCAAGGCGGCCGTCAGCAAGGCGACACTCCAGCCCCAGTAGTCAATGAGATGGGCCCCAAAGCTGCTGGGCCAGATGGCATTGAGGGCAACCCACAAGACGGCGCCAGCCAGGCCACCCAGTGCGCCTTCGAGGGTCTTTCCGGGGCTGACAGCCGGTGCCAGTTTGCGCCGGCCCCAGGCCCGACCCACAAAATAGGCCGTGCTGTCGGCAATCCAGATGAGTGCCATCATGCTGACGAGATACCACGCACCCGAACGCAGCAGCAAGGCTGCCAGGCTATACCAGAGGGCAATGCTGGCCACCACGCCAAACACGCTGAGTGCGATCACATGACGCCGTTCGGTGGTCCGGGCTCTTGCCACCACAATAGGTACGGCAACCATCCAGGCCATTACGGCGACCAGCGTCAACAGATCGAAACAGGAACGCAAGGCGGAAGCTGCCCTGCTGATGTCATCAATGCCGAATGCTGCGGTGGCCCAGCCCAGCAATATGGCCACCCCTGCGGCGGCCGCCAGGGCAAGCCAATGTTGGTGAACGGGAAGGGTCAGTCGCAGCCATTCCCAGGTGGCCAGCATGGCAACGACAGCAAACAAGGCCAGCGCCGGAATGGGAGAAGTAGCCCCCAGACTGGCCACCAATACCGTAACCAGCACAATGGCCGTCGCAATGCGTTGCTTGAGCATAAGAACCTGTCAGGACGGAGAAACCAGCTGGGCGCTCGTGCGTCCGAACCGGCGTTCCCGATTACGATACCACTCAAACGCGAGATCCAGCTTGTGCTCGTCGAAATCGGGCCAGAAGGTATCGGTGAAGTACAGTTCTGTGTAGGCAAGCTGCCAGATGAGGAAATTGGAGATGCGCTGCTCGCCGCCGGTGCGAATGAACAGATCGGGCTCGGGCGCAAAGTTCAGCGCCAGATGGGGCAACAGGCTGGCTTCCGTGAGCTGGCCAGGCTGAGCGGCCAGCTCGGGCTGCGCGGTCAGCATTTGTCGCATGGCGTTGAGCACATCCCATCGGCCACCATAATTGGCAGCGATGGTCAGGTGCAGCGAATTGTTGCCGGCCGTGCGATTCTGTGCCTGGTCGATCAAGGCCTGCAGGTGGGGTTCGAATGCGGAGGTGTCACCGATAATGCGCAGGCGAACACCCTGCTCGTGCAGCTTGTCTACCTGTTTTTCCAGTGTCTGGATGAACAGGCGCATCAGCAGACTGACCTCGTCGGCCGGGCGGCGCCAGTTTTCGGAACTGAATGCAAACAGCGTGACGTATTCAACGCCACGCTTGCCGCAGGACTCGACCAGCCGCCGTACGGCCTGCACCCCCCGGGCGTGTCCGGCGGAACGTGGCAGATACCGCTGTGTGGCCCAGCGCCCGTTGCCATCCATGATGACGGCAAGATGGCGCGGAACGCTGGAAGCGTCGGGAATCGAAAGGGTTGAGCTGGTGCCGGACATGGGGGCAGGTGAAGGTCAGACCGTCATGATGTCTGATTCTTTTTGCTCGATCAGGTCATCGATTTTCTTGACGTAGGTGTCGGTGAGCTTCTGGATGTCGTCCTGTCCGCGGCGCTCTTCGTCTTCCGAAAGGGTCTTGTCCTTGACCATTTTCTTGAGTGTGTCGTTGGCATCGCGACGGTGATTACGCACGGACACCTTGGCATCCTCGCCTTCGGAACGCACCACGCGGGTCAGGTCACGACGGCGGTCTTCGGTCAGCGCCGGCATGGGAACCCGGATGGACTCTCCCATGAGAATGGGATTGAGGCCCAGATCCGATTCGCGGATGGCCTTGTCAACGGCTTCGGCCATGGACTTTTCCCAGACCTGGACGTTGAGTGTGCGGGCGTCGGTGGCAGTGACATTGGATACCTGGCTGATGGGCACCATGGAGCCGTAGTATTCCACCTGCACGTGATCCAGGATACCTGCGTGGGCGCGCCCCGTCCGTATCTTTGCCAGCCCGTTCTCGAGGGCTTCCAGGGCTTTTTTCATGCCGGTATCGGCCGTTTTTCTGATGTCTGAGAGGCTCATGAGTAATCCTTAGAGATGTACCAGGGTGCCTTCGTCTTCGCCGGCAAGAACACGCTTGAGTGCGCCGGGTTTATTGATCGAAAACACTTTGATGGGAAGTTGCTGATCGCGGCACAGCGCAAACGCCGTGGCATCCATGACTTCAAGGCGCCTGACCATGGCTTCGTCAAAGCTGATGCGGGCATAGCGGGTGGCAGAGGGATCCTTGGCGGGGTCGGCACTGTAGATGCCGTCCACCTTGGTGGCCTTGAGCACGACTTCGGCGCCGATTTCGGCACCACGCAGCGCGGCCGCCGTATCCGTGGTGAAAAACGGGTTGCCCGTACCCGCAGCAAATACCACCACCTTGCCCTCTTCCAGGTAACGCAAGGCCTTTGGGCGAATATAGGGTTCTACCACCTGGTCGATATTCAGGGCGGATTGAACCCGGGTGTCGATATCACGGTTTTTCAGTGCGTCCTGGAGGGCCAGTGCATTCATGACGGTGGCCATCATGCCCATGTAGTCGGCCGTGGCACGATCCATTCCCTGTGCGCCGGGTGCCACGCCACGAAAGATATTGCCGCCCCCGATGACAATGGCCAGTTCAACGCCCGTCTGAACAACTTCGGAGATCTCTTCTGTCATGCGGACGATGGTGGCACGATTGATGCCATACGCGTCGTCTCCCATGAGTGCTTCACCTGAAAGCTTGAGAAGGACGCGCTGATGAGGTTGGGTGGTCATGATGGGGTTTCCGGCAACAGGTTCAGGGCAAGTTTACGCGAAAGACGGGCTCGCTGCGACATGCAGCGAGCCCGAATATCAGAGGAGCGGAGAATCAGCTCCCCGATGCAGCAGCAGCGACCTCTGCGGCAAAGTCTTCTGATTTGCGCTCTATGCCTTCGCCCACCACGTACAGGGCAAAACCATTGATGCTGGCGTTGTTGTCTTTCAGCATGTCGGCCACGGACTTTTTCTCGTCCTTGACAAACGGTTGCGACAGCAGCGTGATTTCACGCAGGAACTTCTGTACCGAACCTTCAACCATCTTGGTGACGATTTCGGCAGGCTTGCCGGACTCGGCAGCCTTTTGCTCGGCAACCGAACGCTCGGCTTCGATTTCGGCAGCCGGCACACCGTCGCGATCAATGGCACGGGGGCGCGAAGCAGCAATATGCATGGCAAGATCCTTGCCGGTTTCAGGGGTGCCAGCGTAGTCTACCAGCACACCAATGCGCCCGCCGTGCACATAGCTCGCCAGAGTATCGGTGGTTTCAAAACGCTGGAAGCGACGGATGGAGATGTTTTCTCCGATGGTGCCCACCAGCGCCGTGCGGGTTGCGTCGACCGTTGAGTCGCCCATGCCCAGGGCATTGAGGGCGTTCATGTCGGCAGGCGCCGATTCGGCAACCAGTTTGGCCACGTCATCGACAAACTGGATGAAGTCAGGGTTCTTGGCCACGAAGTCAGTTTCGCAGTTGACTTCGACAACCGCACCCTGCTTGCTGTCGCTGGAAATGTGAACACCGATGAGGCCTTCAGCCGTAATGCGGCTCGCCGCCTTGCTCGCCTTGTTGCCCAGTTTCACGCGCAAGATTTCTTCGGCCCGGGCGAGATCGCCATCCGCCTCCGTGAGGGCCTTTTTGCATTCCATCATGGGTGCATCGGTTTTCTCACGCAGGGCTTTGACCATGGAAGCAGTAATTTGTGCCACTAGATTCTCCAGATATTTCGTTGATGACCCCAGCCACCCGGCCGGGGTTTTGCCAGAACGGGTTCCGTCGATGGCGGGGCCTTACTCGGCCTGCTGTTCAGTCTCTTGAGACTGGACTTCGACGAACTCGTCGCTCTCGGTGCGGTCTTCGGTGAGCTCTTCCACCAGGCCGCTAAGTGCCTGTTCGCGACCCTCGAGGACGGCATCAGCCATGCCCCGCACATACAGGTTGATCGCCTTGCCGGAGTCATCGTTGCCAGGAATGACCTGCGCAATGCCTTCGGGCGAGTGGTTGGTATCCACCACGCCCACCACGGGGATGCCCAGCGTGTGGGCCTCGGCCACGGCTATCTTGTGGTAGCCGACGTCCACCACGAACAGGGCATCGGGCAAGGTGGTGAGGTCCTTGATGCCGCCAATGGACTTGTTCAGCTTGTCAATTTCGCGATCGAACATGAGAGCTTCTTTCTTGCCGAAGAGTTCGAGTGCACCGGACTCTTGCTGGGCTTCCATGTCCTTGAGACGCTTGATGGATGACTTCACCGTCTTGAAGTTGGTCATCATGCCGCCCAGCCAGCGGTTGTCGACATAGGGCATGCCGCAACGCTGGGCCTCGGCAGCAATGACTTCGCGTGCTGCCCGCTTGGTGCCGACAAAAAGGATGGTGCCGCCCTTGGCAGCCAGGTTACGCACAAAGGCGCTGGCTTCAAGATACTTGACAACAGTTTGCTCAAGGTTGACGATATGGATCTTGTTGCGGCTGCCAAATATGTAGGGCGCCATCTTGGGATTCCAGTATCGGGTCTGGTGGCCAAAGTGCACACCAGCCTCAAGCATTTCACGCATTAAAGACATGCTATTCTCCTAGGGTTGGGTCTTGTACCTGGGCATGTATCAATATTGACACCCTATGCACCCAGGCACGCTATTACGCCCTGACGGGCAAAAATCCTGCTCTACACTTCTGATGCAGCCACTGATACAAGCCAAGGCGCCCGATTGTTCGAGCGATGTCCCGGGCGTTTCATGCCTCAAGCGTTTCATGCCTTGAATCCTGTCCGCCCCGTATCACGGGCATACCCAAGGGGCGACCAGTTTTCTGGCCCCAATGCACCTGGGCATCCCTGGCTGGCAAATTATCTTGCTGCCTCTATAAGATAAGAAGGTAAGCCACCTATTATACTGTTTCACTTTCATATAGATCAAGTTTTATGGTTCCACTGATTACCGATCCCACCGACCTGGACAAGATGCGGGCCGCCTGCCAGGCCGCTGCCCAAACGCTGGATTATCTGGCCGATCACGTCAAGCCCGGCGTCACCACGGCCGAGCTCGACAAACTCTGTCTGGATTACATAACCGATGTGCTTGATGTCAGATCTGCCACGGTGGGCTATGCCCCGCCAGGGCATACGCCTTTTCCCGGCGCCATCTGCTCGTCCGTCAATCATGTCATCTGCCATGGCATACCCGGTGACAAGGCCCTTAAAAATGGCGACATCATCAACATTGATGTCACCGTCATCAAAGACGGCTGGTACGGCGATACCAGTCGCATGTTCTGTGTCGGTCAGCCTTCCATCCTTGCGCGGCGCCTGGTCGACACCACCTACGATTGCATGTGGCTGGGCATCGAGCAGGTCAGGCCCGGCGCCACGCTGGGTGACATCGGGCATGCCATCCAGACACACGCCGAGAGCGCCGGCTTTTCCGTTGTTCGCGAGTACTGCGGTCATGGTGTGGGCCAGCAATTTCATCAGGATCCCCAGGTGCTGCATTACGGTCGCCCGGGCAGCGGGTTGACGCTGGAACCGGGCATGATCTTCACCATCGAGCCCATGATCAATGCC
>DATGUI010000225.1:0-2072 GCA_035301405.1 Burkholderiaceae bacterium | reverse complement strand
TCGCGAAAAAGGCGAAACGATCACGAAGGGCGTCTTTCCGTGGGCAGCGTCCGGGCGGGCCATTGCCAATACCCGCGATGAAGGCCTGACCAAACTGCTCTTTGATTCAAGCACCCAGCGTATTGTCGGTGGGGCCATCGTCGGCACCAACGCCGGTGACATGATCGGCGAAATCGCCCTGGCCATTGAAATGGGCGCCGACCAGATTGACCTGGCGCGCACGATTCACCCCCACCCGACGCTGGGCGAGACCATCGGCATGGCGGCATTGGCAGCAGCCGACGCCTGTACCGACTTGCCCCCCGTTCGACGCAAGAAATAACGTTTTATCATGCCGCAAACCCAATCGCCGGTATCGCTGGATAACTGGCTGACTTACCTGGAAACCTTGCACCCCCAGGAAATTGATCTCGGTCTCGACCGGGTCAGGGCAGTTGCCCAACGCCTGAAGCTGCGCATTCCCTGCCGTGTCATCACGGTTGCCGGTACCAATGGCAAGGGTTCGGTTTGTGCCATGCTCGAAGCCATACTCGAGGCGGCTGGTTACGACACAGCCTGCTACACCTCGCCGCACCTGGTGCACTTCAATGAACGCATCCGGGTTCGGGCCGCCATGGCGTCAGACGAAGCGATTATCAGACAATTCGAACGTATTGAAGCTGCCCGTGCCGATATCTCCCTGAGCTACTTCGAGTTCGCTACCCTGGCGGCATTGCTGCTGTTCCAGGAGGAAGATGTCGACATCGCCATCCTGGAAGTCGGTCTGGGCGGGCGGCTGGATGCGGTCAATATCGTGGATGCCGATTGCGCTGTGGTCACCAGCATCGATATTGATCACACCGGCTATCTGGGCGACACGCGCGAGGCCATTGCCGTGGAGAAGGCCCATGTATTCCGGCCTGGCAAACCGGCGATCTGCGCTGATCCCGTCCCGCCCCGCTCACTTATCGATCACGCACATCAGATCGGCGCCGATCTCTGGCTGTTTGGCAAGGATTTCAACTACTCCGGTGATCAGTTGCAATGGGCTTATGGTGGGCGCAGCCAGCGTCGGGGCGCCCTGGGTTATCCTGCGCTGCGCGGGGCCAATCAATTGCTGAACGCATCGGCCGCCCTGGCCGCGCTTGAGGCCATGTTACCCGACATTGTCGTGCCTGCTCATGCCCTGCGCCTGGGCTTGCTGCATGCCGCGTTGCCTGGCCGGTTTCAGATCATGCCCGGTGAGCCCGTCACCATTCTTGACGTGGCGCACAATCCGCATGCCGCCGCTGCACTCGGGCAAAACCTGGCCCACATGCCGGCTGCAGGCCGCACCCATGCCGTCATTGGCATGTTTCATGACAAGGACATCACGGGGGTGCTCGAGCATCTGGCAGAGCATGTCGACTACTGGTACTGCACCGATCTCGGCATGCAGCGCTCGCTCAGCGCCCAGGCGCTGGCTGGTCTGGTCGAACGCGTGCGTCAGGATCACGTCTCGGGTGCAAGCGAGACAAACCTTCCGACGACAGGTCAGGCGGGACCGCCCGATGCCAGCGCCAGTGAAGCCGCCAACGGCAAGCACCCGGGTGTACGCCCGGGTGTCCGGCCGCGTCGGACCCTGATGGACACTGAAATTCTCACTTTCAACAATCCAGTGGCTGCATTTCATGCCGCGCAGGAAGCGGCTTCAGTCAATGATAGAATTCTGGTAGCTGGCTCTTTTGCCACGGTCGGCCCGGTACTGGGCAGTTTCAACAACGCTAACTGAAAGGTTCATGATGGGTTTGTTTGGGGGCAAGCAGTCGAAAAGCGGCAAACGCCCAAATGAGCGTACCAAGACAGCCAGTCAGGCCCAGGCAGACGAGCTGCGTGTACGGGCCCGACGGCGCCTGTTGGGTGCCATCGTGCTGGTGCTTGTGGCCGTGCTGGTGGTTCCGCTGCTGTTTGAAGACACGGAGTCTACTGATTACGCTCCGCCACCTGAAGTCGTGGCCATGGATACCCCTGAGCGTCCGGATACGGATCTCATGCTGGAGCTGTCTGAACCTGACGACGAAGAAGACCTGTTTGCCGACGATCTGGATACCATC
>DATGUI010000224.1:0-2294 GCA_035301405.1 Burkholderiaceae bacterium | reverse complement strand
TCAACGTCTTGAAAAACTCTTCTCACACTCTCTGACAGGATCAACCATGAGCCAAGCTCCCAAGACTCTCAAGGAAAGATTGACCACGGGTCCCATGCTGGTGGCACCCGGCATCTTCGATATGATTTCACTGAAAATAGCGGATCAGATCGGATTTGAGTGCCTCTACATGACTGGGTTTGGAACGGTCGCCTCCCACCTGGGCCTTCCCGACGCGGGGCTGGCCTCCTATGGCGACATGATCAACCGGGTCCGTGCATTTTGCAGCGCAACGCCCACTCCCATCATCTGCGACGGGGACACCGGCTACGGGGGACTGCTCAATGTGGCCCACAGCGTGGAAGGCTATATCCAGGCCGGTGCCGCCGCCATTCAGCTTGAAGATCAGGAATACCCCAAGAAATGTGGCCACACGGCCGGGCGACGCGTCATTCCTGCCCAGGACATGGTAGCCAAGATCAAGGTCGCTCACGACGTGCGTGCCGGGCATCCGGATTTTCTCATCATTGCCCGGACCGATGCACGGACCACACTGGGTCTGGACGAAGCCCTGCGTCGCGCAGAACAGTATGCACGGGCCGGGGCAGACGTCCTGTTCGTTGAATCTCCCGAATCCATTGACGAGCTTGAAATCATCGGTCGCAGCTTCGACCTTCCGCTTATTGCCAATATCGTGGAAGGGGGCAGCACGCCCCAGCCCGGCTACCAGGTATTGCAGGAGCTCGGGTTTGCGCTGGCCATCTATCCCGCGCTGGGATTCCTGGTCATGGGCCAGCAACTCAGGCACGCCTACGGCGAACTGAAACGGCAGGGTGACTCCATTGACCTGGACAACCTGATGGCGTTCGGCGAGTTCAATCAGATGATTGGCTTTCAGGAAGTCTGGGACTTTGACGAGCGATACGCCGACCTGATGCGCTGACGCGTCAGTCCGACACCTGACACGTGCGGTTGCGGCCGGATCTCTTGGCCGCATAGAGCTGCTCATCGGCACGGGTCAACAGGGCAGCGCCGTCATTCACACCACTTGTCACGGTGGCAATGCCGGTACTGACGGTCACGACCTGATCTTCGCCATGAATATTGGGCAAGCGCCTGCCGGCTACCGCCAGACGAATGGCTTCGGCAAGCGCGTAGGCGTCCGCTGCCGGGGTGCTGGGCAGCAGGCAGACAAACTCTTCACCCCCATATCTGGCGGCAATATCGGTTTTGCGCGACACATGCTGCCGGATGATGGCACCAATGGTGCGCAGATAGTCGTCACCCACCAGGTGGCCGTAAGCATCGTTGACACGCTTGAAGTGGTCCACATCAATGATCATGACACTGAACGGCAGGGATTGGCCGGCAATCTGCTGCAGCTTGTCGACCACCGTGATGAAATAGCGCTTGTTGTACAGACCGGTGAGGGAATCGGTCTTGTTCACCTGGCTCAGTTCTTCGTTGGTGGCCTTCAGTCGGGTCTGTTGTTCGGATATCTGCTTGTTGGACGCCATCAGACCCGCGTTGATCTGCCTGTATTTCTGCAGCCAGTATCCCAGCACAAGAATCAGCAGGGCAGTCATGCCGACAGCCACCTCAAAAAGCTGCCGGATGCTGCGTTGCTTGACATACTTTTCGATCAGCTTTCTTTCTCCAGCTTCATGGGCCGCCACACTGTCGTACGTATCGATATGCTCCAGATAGCGGTTGAACAGGCCGATCAGCTTGCGATGGGTCTCGGAAACGGAAAAATAAAACCGGTAGGCACGAGGGTGTTCATGGATGGTGTAAATGGGTTCAAGATTGAAAACCTCGTGGTTGTAGCGTTCTTCCTTGAAGAAGCTCCGGCTGTGTACCAGGACATCAACCTTGCGGTCGAGCACGGCCTGGTAGATGGATCGGTTGTCCTGGTCGTTCAGCGGCACAACATGGGCTTCCGGAAGGGCTGATCTGAGCACGTTTTCCAATGCAGCCCCTTCGACGACGCCCACCTTGTAGGCACCCAGATCAGAAAGATCATTGATGTGAATATCGCGGGACTCATCCGCAATCACAATGTAATAGCTCTCGTAGTATGCCTCTGAAAACAGACCTTTTTCAGCGCGTGATGACTTGTGGCTCAGGGGCATGAACATATCGGTCTCTCCGGCCTGCACGGCCGCAATATGCTCGGCCAGCGAATACTCGTCGCCCGCAGCCAGGGTGTAGTCCAACCCGATTCGCTCTGCAATGAAACAGAAGACATCCGCACTGATGCCCTGCAGTGCATCCGAACCTGACGTACGCTGAACAAGCGGAGGCGCATAAATGGA
>DATGUI010000223.1:0-6120 GCA_035301405.1 Burkholderiaceae bacterium | reverse complement strand
CAATGCCGACAAGCGCTACGAGTGTTCTGCCCGCATGCGCAGCATGGCCCTGTCGCTGCTGATGACCACCGGCCCCGGCGCGGCCCGCCATGCCATCTTGCTGGAGCTGGTGGACCAGATAGGCGAAACCTGCAATCTGTCCATGCCGTCGGGTACGGATGTGGTGTATCTGGACCGCATCCAGACCAACTGGCCCCCGCAGTTTGTACTCAATGCCGGGTCACGCGTCCCCTTTCATTGCACGGCCAGTGGCAAGCTCTTTCTCAGCCTGCTGCCCAAGGCACAACGGGAACGATTGATCCGGCAGCTGCCGTTGCGCAGCAATACCCCCAATACCATTACCGACACAGCCCGGCTGCGCGTTGAGCTGGACCAGATCCGCAAGCAGCGCTATGCCATCAACAATGCCGAGTTCATGCCTGACATGACGGCCATTGCCGCACCCGTCATGCTGAGCCCGCGTCGTCAGTGTGCCGCCATTGCCATCCAGGGGCCCATGGAGCGTCTGCCAGAGGCGCGTTTGCTGGAACTGCTGCCCTTGCTGCAACAGACGGCAGACCGCATGGCAGAAACCTTCCGGTAGCCTGGTGCAGTCGCACGTTTTCCCGCAAACAGCCGTCACATATGGAAACCCGAAGCAAGGCGCCACCGTGATCCCGGTGCTATCCTGAGTTTTTAAGCGAGGTTTGATGATGGCAGAAAAAAGTTCAGGCGACATGCCCATCGATGACTTGTCCACCAAGCTTCAGCAAGCCATGAAGGACGGCAAGATTGTGCCCGACTCGCCCGGTTACGCAGTGGCCAGGTCGCTTATCGTGGGTAAATGGAAGGATCTCGACGAAGACGACAGGGTCTTGTTCAACAAACACATCCGGCCGATTGTCGAGCGGCGGCAAGTCTAGTCCTTGTTGCTTGCAGGCGCAACCACACCAAGGCAACAGGCACGCAACTTGCGGATCTGTCTGTGCTCGTCGTGCATATTGACACATTGTCTGCAGGAGCAGGGCATGCGAAGGTTGGGAGCCATTCTGATGATTGTGGGCGTCAACATCATTGTTGGCACGTTGGCGGCTGCCTACTGGCGTGCATCGTTTGACTGCGCCCTGAAGTCGACGGACGGTACGTGTGTCGAAGGCATCATGGCCTTGTTTTTCGGGCAGCTGTTTTCAGGTGGCGGCGTGGGCTACTGGATCGTCATGGCGATCGGGGCGTTTGTGATCTGGCGCGGCAAGCAGACACGGGCCCGTGGAGATGCCCCGCCACCCGGACGCGACCAATGAGTCGACTAGTCCGGGCGAGGGCATGATGGCGCTGTGCCCTGACATCCAGGGCACGGGGCGTGATCAGCGCGCCAGAAACCGGTTGACTGCATCCAGGTGTTCGGGCTCGTTGTGGCACATTCCCTGAAAGACAGCGCACAAGTCCAGAAAATCCTTGAGTTCAGTGCGCTGTGCCATTTTCATCAGGCGCTTGGTCAAGCGCAAGGCCTTGGGCGGCTGGGCGGCAAAGCGATCCGCCGTCTTTCTGACGGTGGGCATCAGATTGTCGGCATCCACCACATCCAGGACAATGCCGTATTCTTTGGCGGCGGCCGCATCAATGACCCGGCCGGACAGGGTGAGTTCAAACGCCCGCTGATAGCCGATCAGGCGTTGCATGAACCAGGCTCCGCCATCACCGGGGATAATACCCAGATTCAAGAACGTTTCGCCGAACTTGGCGGTGTCAGAGGCAATGCGCAGGTCGGCCATCATGGCCAGGTCAAAGCCGGCACCGATGGCGGGGCCATTGACGGCCGCAATAATAGGGATTTCAACTTCCTGCAAGGCCAGGGGAATGCGCTGGATACCACGCCGGTAACGGGTGGCGACTTCGGCGACATCGCCGGCAAAATCGCCTCCGCGTTCGGCCATGTCCTTGACGTTGCCGCCGGCAGAGAAGGCCGAGCCGGCACCGGTAATGATGAGCACCGAGATGTCATCATTGCGGTTGACCCACTGGGCGGTATGGATGATGTCCTCAATCAGGGCCGTTCCCGTCAGCGCGTTGCGGACATCGTGCCGGTTCATGGTGAAGGTGGCCACGCGCCCGTCGATGTCAAGGGTGGCATTTTCCAGAGCGGGGATGGAGGGGGTGGTCATGGTGTCTTCCAGTTGATGAAGAGGAATGAAAACTAGGTGTCAGGAATCAGCAGAGGGAGCTGGGCGATCAACAATGATGCGCGCATCAAGAATGGCGTAACCATCTTCATACAAGGCCACGGGGTTGAGATCGATTTCGGCAATCTGCGGATGGCTTTCCGCCATGGTGGCCACATTGAGCATGAGATCAACCAGGGCTTGCTTGTCGACGGCAGCCTGGCCGCGCACGCCATCAAGGATCTGGCTGGCATTGAGCTGGTCAAGCATGCTCCAGGCATCGTGGCTGGACAGCGGGATGGCCCGGAAGGCGACATCTTGCAGCACTTCCACAAAAATGCCGCCCAGGCCAAACATCATGACGGGGCCAAATACCGGGTCCTGAACCACCCCGATAATGACTTCGACCCCGGGCTTGACCATGGGTGCCAGCAGTACGCCATGCACGTCTGCATTGGCATCGTATTGCCTGGCGTTGTCATTGATTTCCTGCCAGGCAGCTTTCAGTGCCTCAGGGCCACGCAGATTCAGCTTGACCCCGCCGGCATCCGACTTGTGCAGAATGTCTTTTGACATGACTTTCATCACCAGGGGCTGCCCGCCAAAGACGGCTGCCTTTTCTTCCAGTTCTTCGACACTGCGCACGACAACTTCTTTCGCCACGTTGATACCGTGTGAACGCAGGACATCACGTGCTTCGAATTCGAGCAGATCACGGTTCTCTTGCTGTGCCTGATTGAACAGCGCCTCGATGGCCGGGCTCGATGACTCCACCGTGCTGTTTTCATGGGGGGATTCCAGCTGTTTCAGAAACGAACCCCGGTCGCTCAATGCCCGCAGGATGGCGACGGCATTTTCAATGGAAGCATGAACGGGGATACCCGCCTTGCGAAGCAGGTGCAGGGAAGAGGGGCGACGCTCGGCATAAATGCTGTGGACGACCAGCGGTTTCTGATTGCGAGTCTTGAACTCGATCATGGCGGCCGCCGTGCGAATCTCGTTGCTGAGCAGGGACTGGTCAAACCGAATGTGATAGCCGCCGAACATACCGATCAGGATGACGGCATCCACGGCCTTGTCCTGGGAGATGATTTCTATGCATTGCGCCAGTACTTCGGGGTTGGTGTCAGACGTACCGGCCACGTCCACCGGGTTGGCCAGCGAGGCCTGGGGCAGCAGGATGCCGGCCAGCCGCTCGCGCGTGGTCTCGGACAGTTCAGCCAGCTCCAGGCCGGCTTCCACGATACGGTCGGCCGCAATGGTGGCCTGTCCGCCGCCATCTGCCACAATGGCAATGCGCTTGCTTTTTGCGGGGTAGAGCAACGACAGGGCCTCGGCGACCGGAAGAATCTGGTCAGACTGACTGACTACCGTCACGCCGTGCTGCCGCAGGACGTCGACCGTCATTTCATAACTGCCCGCTAGCGCGCCGGTATGGGAAGCAGCCGATTTCTTGCCGACCTCGGTGGCTCCCGACTTGTAGATGACCACGGGTTTTTTGGGTGTCACCTTGCGAGCCACTTCCAGCAGGGCACGGCCATCGCGGAAGCCCTCAACATAAAGCACAGCCACGTCGGTATTCGGATCTTCACCCAGGTACTCCAGGTAATCATTGAAGCCGACGTCTGTCTGGTTGCCGGGACCAACATAGGTGGAGAACCCGATGAAACCGTTATGCTCGGCTTCCATGGCCAGCGCAAGCAGCATGTTGCCGGATTGCGACACAATGCCGATGCCACCGGGCCTGACGGCTTCCAGCGACAGCAGGTTGACGTTCTTGTGCAGGTTGAACATGCCCGACGTGTTGGGCCCAATGATGCGAACCCCGTTTTCCTGGGCAACACGGAGGACTTCGGCCTCCAGGCGTTCACCCTGTTCGCCGGTTTCACGAAAGCCGGCGGCCAGGATGATGGCGCCCTTGACCCCTTTCTGGCCACACTCCTTGAGAATGTTGACCAGCGTGGAGGCGGGCGTGCAGATCAGGGCCAGGTCCACCGGCCCTTCAATGTCACTGAGACTGGCGACGGCCGGCACACCAAGAATCTCGGTAAGGCGGGGATTGACCGGGTAGATGTCGCCCTGATAGCCGCCCGTCACCAGTCCGAGCACGGCGGTGTAGCCACGCTTGGTGGGGTCGGAGGAGGCACCAATGACGGCAATGGAGTCGGGCGCGATGATGTCGTGCAGAAAGCTGGTGGTCGGCGCATGCGCCGGCAGGGTTGCGGTACTCACAGGGGTGCTCATGGTTATTCTCCTTTGAAGACGGGTGCCCGCTTTTCGGCAAAGGCATTGACGCCTTCCTGCCAGTCTTTTGTGGTGCCGACAAACATCATGCCTTCAAGTTCGGCCGCCATGGCGGCATCCAGGGTGCTTTCGGCCGCCAGATTCAGCTGGCGCTTGGCCAGCTCCATGGAGAAGGGCGCCTTGCCGGCCAGCTTGGTGGCGTACTGAATGGCCTTGTCATGAAAGCCTTCATCGGGCCAGCACTGATTGGCCAGACCAATTCGGACGGCCTCTTCACCCTTGATTCGTTCACCAAAAAAGACCAGTTCGCGGGCTTTGGCCAGCCCCACCAGGCGCGGCAGCAGCCAGGTCACGCCGCCACCCAGAAAGTTGCCAATGGAGACTTCGGGCAGGCCGATCTGGGCCGATTCGGCCATGAGGACAAAGTCACATGCCATGACCATTTCTGCACCGGCACCCAATGCATAGCCGTTGACGGCGGCGATGATGGGCTTGGACTGGGTCATGAGGCGCTTGCACGCAATCTGCTGACCCATGAGGTACTGGCGGCGATCAAACGGGGTGCGCCCGGCCTTGTGTTCCTTCAGATCGGCCCCGACACAAAAGGCGCGGCCCTGGCCCGTCAGTACCATGACGCGGACATCGGGGTCGGCATCGGCGCGGGTCAGTGCGTCGTCCAGCTCATCGTAGAGTTCCTGGGTGACCGCATTGAGGCGATGTGGCCGGTTGAAATGTATCTCGGCAATGCCATCGTTCTGTTTGTACAGGAGGGTTTGGTATGACATGGTTTATTCCGTTTCGATATGCAGGCGTTTGATGAAGGTTTCGTGTCGTTCAAGTGCCTCGACAGCGCGTGTGCCAAGGTGCCGGGCCACCAGATTGACCAGGGCTTCGCACAGCACGATGTAGGCGCCGATGCTGTTGCTGATGAAACTGCTTTGATGCGGCACGATAAACGTGTGCGCGGCCTTGATGGCCAGAGGGGAAGTGCGGTAATCCGTAATGGCGATGGTGGGGATACCCACTTCGCCTGCCATGGCTGCTGTCTGCGCCACAATGTGGCTGTACGGCTGAATGCTTGCCACAACCAGCACGTCGTTTTCATCCATGTAGCTCAGGCTTTCTGCCACGCCCTTGCCGGGTGCATCCAGCAGTTCCACATTGGGCCGCACCAGGTTCAGGCCATAGACAAACGCGCTGGCAACGGAATGAATCTGGCGGATGCCATGCACCCGTATCTTGCCCGCATGGGCCAGAAGCAGCGTGGCGGCGTGAAGCTCGGGGTCCGTCAGTTGCTTGAGGCTGTTTTCAATATTGGTGATGGATTCACCAAATAGCTGGCTGACGGTTTCCAGACTGCCGGTTGCTGCAGCTGCTTCGGTTGGCAGGTTGATCAGGCGCGAGGCCTGCCCACTGTAGAAGTGCCCGCTGCGACCGGTGACTGCGTCACGGAAGACACGCTGAAAATCCGAGAAACTGCGATAGCCGATGGACCTGGCCAGGCGCGACAGCGTGGATGCGTTGACACCCAGTTCGCCGGCCAGTTCGCTGATGGTGCTCAGGGCGGCGAGTTCGGGTTGCTCGACCAGTCGACCCAGTGCCGCCAGGGTCTTGGCGCCCATGCTGATGCCGGTTTCATTGCGGGAAATGGCCATGACCAGTTCGCGCATGTCGTCCAGGCTGGACGGCGGTGCATGGGGTGGACTCAGTGATTGAGCGGGCAACCCGGCCTCCGTTT
>DATGUI010000222.1:0-3770 GCA_035301405.1 Burkholderiaceae bacterium | reverse complement strand
CTGGCACGGGACCAGGCCGGGAAAACGGCCGTTTATCCAGTGCTTCGCAATGTCCATCGTGACGGCATTCTGGCCATCACCACGCTGGCCGACGACCTGCCAGGCGCAATGATTGCCCAGGCCCACGAGGCGGCAACGACGATTGCACAGCAACTGGATTATGTTGGTGTGTTATGCGTGGAGTTTTTTGTACTGCAAGACGGCCAGCTTGTCGTCAACGAGGTGGCACCCCGCCCCCATAACAGTGGCCATATCACCATGGATGCCTGCCAATGCAGCCAGTTCGAACAGCAAGTCCGGGTGCTTGCGGGCCAGCCATTGGGTTCCATCAGCGCAAGCCATGGCGGTGTCATGCTGAACATACTGGGCGATATCTGGTTTCCACCCGGTAGCGAAACGCCCATTGAACCCGATTGGAATGCCGTGCTGGCCGTCCCCCAGGCGCATCTGCATCTTTACGGCAAGCAACAGGTACGCCGCGGGCGCAAGATGGGACACGTCAATCTGACTGCTGCCGACATGGCGCAGGTCAATCAGGCGGCGCAGCAGGTTGCAGGTATTCTGGGTATTGCCTGGAACCATGACTGATCAGCACGGACAGCAGGCAGCCGATGGCGCTGTCCTTGATGCAGCAGTCACCCATCTGTTGCAGGGGGGACTGGTGGCGATGCCGACAGAGACCGTCTATGGCCTGGCGGCTGATGCTGAAAATACCGAGGCCATAAAGAAAATCTATACCGCCAAGCAGCGGCCGGGCAATCATCCGCTTATTGTTCATCTGGCTCCCGAGACTGATCTGAGTTACTGGGCAAGTGACGTCCCTGACGTTGCACACCGTCTGGTTGCAGCATTCTGGCCCGGCCCCCTGACCCTTATCCTGCCGCGCGCATCGCATATTCCTGAAACGGTTAGCGGCGGGCAGCCAACAATAGGCCTGCGTTGCCCATCGCACCCGGTGGCTCGTGAGCTGCTGTCGCGTTTTGCTCGTGCCAGGCCCGGAGGGCAGGGCGGGTTGGCAGCCCCCTCGGCCAACCGTTTCGGACAGGTTTCTCCGACTCGTGCCGAGCACGTGCGTGCCGAGTTCCCGGAGCTGGGCGATGATGTATTGCTTATCCTCGACGGCGGTTCGGCAGAGGTGGGCATTGAATCCACCATTGTTGATGTTTCGGCTGGCGACAGCCAGGTGCCCAGCCTGTTGCGCCCCGGTCACATTACCGCTGCCGATCTGGAAGCCGTGCTGGGGCAATCGTTGGCCCGGCCACAGGACGACGCGCCGCAGGTGTCAGGCTCGCTCAAGGCACATTATGCACCGCATACGCCGTTGCAAGTCCTTTCGCGTTCGGCGCTGGAACAGGTGTTGTCCGATCGGTCCCGGCCGTTCGCGCGCGTGGCAGTTGTGGCGTTTTCCCCAGTCGATGCCGTGCCGGTCTCTGTCAGCCTGCACATTTGTGCTGAGGCACCGGGTGATTATGCACAAGCACTCTACGCCCTGATGCGCGATCTCGACAGCCAGAACTTCGATCTGTTGCTCTTTGAGCAACCGCCGCAGACTCCTCAGTGGGCGGCCATCAATGATCGGCTGCGTCGCGCTGCGGCCACTTTTTTCGGGTAAGCCGCATACCCGTTGTTCCTATGGGCAAACCTACATTGCCAGATCGGGGCAAGCGGGGCTTCCTGGGCCGGATAATTGCAGTCGGCATGGGTGCTGGCGTCAATATGATTGACCTGGGCTTTCCCGACCCCACTCGGCCAGAGGTCAGAAATGTCTGGATAGACTGGGTGTCGGGTGGGGTGGTCAGACAGGGGTTTCTTGCCAGTCTGGAAGAGCTGGCTGAGGCTAGAACAGCGTCAGTCTTTCTTTGGCTGTTTCTGCGGCGGATGTGTCGGGGTAGTCTTCCACAATCCGTTGCAGGGATGCCTTGGCGCCATCCAGGTCATCCATTTCAACCTGGCTGCTGGCAATGATCAGCAGGGCGTCAGCCGCGCGCGGGTCGTCCGGCGATTCGCTGAGCAACTCGCGCAACCCCTTGACCGCATCACTGAATGACTTGGTGGCGTAAAGACTGCTGCCCCGATAGAACTGGGCTTCGGGTGCCAGGGGGCTGTTCGGGTAGGCGTCCAGGAAGAGATCAAATCCGCGGGCGGCCTCTGCATAGCTGCCACTTTGAAAGTTTTCAATGGGCGCCTCGTAAGCTGCTTTTTCCTGAGGGTCAGTGACGCGGGCGAGGTTGTCAGCCGAGTCTTGTCCCGAGGCGTTTTTATGCAGCCCCGCGGCCCAATTCAATTGTTCTACCTTTCCGCGCAGGGACATGACCTCGGATTTGAGGGCTTCAATCTGTTCGGCGAAGTCCAGCCGGATGCGACGCTCCTGTTCGGCCATTTGGTGTACTTGTTCGCGCAAATCAAGGATGGCACGCCGGGCTTCATCATCGGAAAATGCAAGGGCCGGGCCACTGCTGGCCAAAAGACTGAAAAGCCCGCACAGGATAGCCGAGCGCAGGACCGATGGTGAGAAAGTGTTCATGGGGAACCTGTTCAAATAAAAAGCGCCGCAGTGCATCAACCGCTGCGGCGCTCGGGTAAGCCAGATAACCGCTTACTCAATATTACCGTTGATAGACAATATCTGCACGGCGGTTCTCGGCATAGTCCGCTTCAGTGTGGCCAAGCGCCTTGGGGCGCTCCTTGCCAAAGCTGACGGCTTCGATCTGGCCGCTGTTGACACCCAGCAGCGTCATCATGCGACTGACAGCATCCGAGCGACGCTGGCCCAGGGCCAGGTTGTACTCTGTCCCGCCACGTTCGTCGGCATTGCCTTCTATGCGGATGTCTTGCTCCGGGTTTTCGCTGAGATAACGGGCGTGGGTTTCAACCAGGTTGCGATATTGTTCGGGCACGGAATAGCTGTCAAACTCAAAATAAACCGAGCGATTCTGTGCCAGAGGGCTTTCCGGATTGAACGGATCCATCACGACGCCGCTGGCCTGTGCCTCGGCGTCATCTGACGAGCGGTCACTGCTGTCCTGATCAAGTGGCACCGAGCTGCACGCCGCCAATAATGCGGTAGCCGCAGACAATGCAAAAAAGTTCAGTATGCGCGCATTCATTTGTTTTCCTCTTAAGAAATACACCATGTAAAGTCAGTTGGTGAAGGGACCCCAGACGGGCTCCCGGACTTTGCCGTTCAAGGCAGAAAGGGTTTGTCGAACACGTCCATCGACCGATGTTACCGCCAGTACGCTGCGCCCGCCTTCCACCGCACTGTACAAGATCTGCATGCCGTTTGGAGCAAAGCTGGGAGACTGATCATCGGCGCCATCAGTCAGAAGGTTTTCCGCGTCCGAGTGCAAATTCAGCAAGGCGATACGAAACGCCCCGTCTCTTCGTGTAACGTACACCAGGTAGTTTCCGTCTGGAGAGATCGAGGGTGAAATATTGTAACTTCCGTGAAAGGTCAATCGGCTGGCTTCACCGCCGCCTGCCGGCACACGGTAAACCTGCGGATTGCCACTGCGATCACTGGTAAAGACCAGGGACTTCCCGTCGGGCGTGAAACTGGGTTCGGTGTCGATGAGTGGGGACTGCATCACCCGCGACAATCCTGATCCGCTCTTGTCGATCGTATAGATCTGGGAGATGGCATCGCGCGACAGTACGATTGCCAGCTTTTCGCCATCAGGAGACCAGGACGGTGCACTGTTGTTACCTTTGAAATTTGCCAGGGGCTCACGCTTTCCCGTGGCCAGTTCCTGGACGTAAATGACTGGTTT
>DATGUI010000221.1:0-5186 GCA_035301405.1 Burkholderiaceae bacterium | reverse complement strand
CCGCCACACTATTTGAAGAGCTGGGCTTCAATTATGTGGGCCCCATTGACGGTCACGACATCGACACGCTGGTTCCCACACTCCAGAATCTGCAAAAGCTTGGTGGCCTGCAGTTTCTCCATGTGGTGACTCGCAAGGGCCAGGGATACAAGCTGGCCGAGGCCGATCCGGTTCTCTACCACGGGCCTGGCAAGTTTGATCCCAGCGTCGGCATTCAAAAATCGTCGTCGGGTCGGACAGCACGCCCCAGCTTCACCCAGATATTCTCCCAGTGGGTTTGCGACATGGCTGCCGCCGACCGCCGGCTGATCGCCATCACCCCCGCCATGCGTGAAGGCAGTGGTCTGGTCAACTTCGAAAAACGTTTTCCTGACCGCTATTTCGATGTCGGCATTGCCGAACAGCATGCAGTTACCTTTGCCGCCGGGCTGGCCTGCGAAAGCATGAAGCCCGTCGTGGCCATCTATTCCACCTTCCTGCAGCGGGGTTACGACCAGTTCATTCACGACGTTGCCCTCCAGTCGCTGGATGTCACCTTTGCCATTGATCGCGCCGGCATCGTCGGCGCTGATGGCGCCACCCACGCCGGCAACTACGATATTGCTTTTTTGCGATGTGTCCCCAATATGGTAGTTAGCACACCGTCCGACGAAAACGAGGCCCGCCTGCTGTTGAGCACCTGCTATCATCATGCCGGTCCCGCTTCGGTTCGTTATCCGCGTGGTACGGGCAGTGGCGCTGCGGTTACCGAAACACTTGAAACCGTCACCATTGGACAAGCCCGTTTGCGCCGGCAAGGCCAAAATCTGGCCATACTGGGTTTTGGCCCTCTCACCATCGCAGCCCGGGCGGCTGCCGAGACACTTGATGCCACGCTGGTCGACATGCGTTTTGTGAAACCCCTCGATCAGGACCTGCTCGCCACCCTGGCCGATACGCATCAGGCCTTTGTCACGGTTGAAGATGCCGCTATCATGGGCGGGGCAGGCAGTGCAGTGTCCGAGTGGTTGCACCAGCATCAGCATGCGCATCCGGTCCTTCAGCTCGGCTTTCCCGATCAGTTCATTGATCACGGCGATCAGACAGTCATTCTTTCGCAGCTTGGTCTTGATGCCGACGGGATCACGGCAGCCATTCGTCAGCGGTTTGCTGAACTCTACCCTTCAGACGCCACCCATACGGCCAGCGTCTGATCCATTCCAGAACATCACAGGTTTTTTGACATGAGCGTTATCAGTGAACCGGTTGTTGCCATGCCGGATGTGCAAAGCAGCGCCGATCAGCGTCGTATCCCCATTCAACGTGTTGGCGTGCGCGACGTCCGTCATCCCATGTTGCTGGCCACCGGTCAGGAGCATCCCATGCCCACGGTGGCCGAGTGGGAACTTACCGTGGCACTGCCAGCCGAATCCAAGGGCACGCACATGTCGCGTTTCCTGGCACTTGTCGATGACTACAGCCAGCAGGCCATGACACCCGTCCGGTTTTGCGACATGCTGCGCGACATGCTTCCCCTGCTGAACGCCCAGCGTGGTGACATCACCGCCCGGTTTCCGTGGTTTATCCGCAAGACCGCCCCGGTATCCGGTGTACAAAGCCTGATGGACTACGAACTCACCTGGGTGGCTCGCAGCACCAGTGATGCCACTGAAGACGATACCCCGCTCGAATTCGAACTGACGGCGCTGGTGCCGGTGACCAGTCTGTGCCCGTGCTCCAAGGCCATTTCCGAATATGGCGCCCACAATCAGCGTTCGCACATTATCGTGACCGCCGTGTACGCTGACGTCCGCCAGGTCGACATCAACCACCTCATCCAGACCATCGAACAGCAGGCATCGTCCGAGCTGTGGGGCCTGCTCAAGCGCACTGACGAAAAGTACGTCACCGAGCATGCTTACGAAAACCCCAAGTTTGTCGAAGACCTGGTCCGTGATGTGGCACTGCAAATCCAGTCACTGGACGGCGTGGCACGTTATCGGGTTACTGCAGAAAATTTCGAATCCATCCACAACCATTCGGCCTATGCCGTGGTCGAGGGCGGTTGGTAATTTGCTATAATTGTCCGCTTCCTGCTCGCTTTGCTTTGATCTGATTCCAGATCTCTAGTGGCAACGGGCTTTTTTTCGCGCTTGAGCGAAAATTATCCACAAGGAGTTTTATATGCGTCACTACGAAGTAGTGTTTATCGTGCATCCTGATCAGAGCGAGCAAGTGCCCGCCATGATCGAGCGCTACCAGGCCGTGGTTGAAGGCAATGGTGGCAAGGTGCACCGCCTCGAAGACTGGGGCCGGCGTCAGCTCGCCTATCCGATTCAAAAGCTGGTCAAGGCGCATTACGTGTGCCTGAACATTGAATGCGGCCAGCCCGAACTGGATGAGCTCGAGCACTCGTTTCGCTATAACGACGCCATCCTGCGTCACCTGATCATCAAGACCAGGGAAGCCGTTACCGAGCCTTCCTTCCTCATGAAATCAACCGAGCGCGAAGAGGCCCGCAAGGCAGAAACCGCCACCACGCGCGGTTGATCACGCAAACAGGAAACCGGTTGCTCATGGTTGTGCCATGAATCAGGTCCAGCTGACCGGCCAGATACTCGAGGCGCAGGCCATTCGGTACACCCCGGCAGGGGTCGCCATGCTCGACATGCTGATTGCTCATCACTCGGAAGTCGAACACGCGGAACACACTCGTACCATAGAAATGGAAATGCGCGCCACGGCATCTGGAGACATGGCATTACTGATGGCAGAAGTCGCGCTGGGCGAACCACTCTGGCTGCAAGGCTTTCTGGCCCCATCTCGCAAGGGATCCTCGCGGCTGGTATTGCACATCCAGAAGTATCGTCGTCTGGCAGGTGACCCCGGCATGGCAACCGTCTGAAATCATCATCACTGAATACTATCGTCCGGGCATGGCTCGGCACATTGAAAAGGTAAATCATGGCATACAGAAGAGGCAGAGACCGTCGTCGTTACGGACAGCAGAACCCACTTTTCAAGCGTCGCAAATTTTGTCGTTTCACGGCGGCAGGCATCAAGGAGATCGACTACAAGGATCTCGACACCCTGCGTGATTTTGTCCAGGAAAATGGCAAGATCATCCCCGCTCGTCTTACCGGTACCAAGGCACACTTTCAGCGTCAGCTCGACACCGCGATCAAGCGTGCGCGCTTTCTGGCCCTGATGCCTTATACCGACAACCACAAATAATCGAGGGGTATCATCCATGCAAGTCATTTTGCTAGAAAAAGTTGCCAATCTGGGTGACCTGGGCGATGTCGTCAACGTACGTAACGGCTATGCCCGCAACTACCTCATTCCCCAGAAGGTTGCCCGTCGTGCAACCCCTGCCGCCCTGAAAGAGTTTGAAGAGCGCCGCGCCGAGCTGGAAAAGCGCCAGGCCGAGCGTCTGGCTATCGCCCAGGCCGATGCCGACAAGCTCAACGAGGCACGGGTTGCCGTCACACAAAAAGCGGGTGTCGACGGTCGACTGTTTGGTTCAGTCACAACCATGGATATCGCCCGCGCACTGGAGCGTGACGGTTTCGGCGCCATCGAGCGTTCCCGCATCCATCAGGCTGACGGTGCGTTCAAGGCCATCGGTGAATACCCGGTCCAGATTGTTCTGCACCCCGATGTCACGGCCGATATCACTGTTGTGGTCGAGGGCGATCTCGATTAATCATCAAAGGATCCCACTTGTCCGACCTCGTTGCCAATAACGACCCCCAGCTGGATTACCTCCGTGTTCCGCCTCATTCCATCGAGGCCGAACAATCGGTGTTGGGGGGGCTGTTGCTGGATAACGCGGCCTGGGATCGCATCACGGATATCCTCACCGAGGATGATTTCTACCGTTTTGACCATCGCATCATCTGGCAGCACATCAGCCGGCTGGTAACGCTGGCCAGGCCGGCTGACGTGGTTACGGTGCACGAGTCACTGACGCTGGCCGGAAAGTCCGACGAGGTCGGCGGACTGGCTTATCTGAATGCCCTGGCGCACAATACGCCTTCGGCGGCCAATATCCGGCGCTATGCTGAAATCGTCCGCGAACGGTCCATGCTGCGCAGGCTGGTTACCGTCGCAGATGAAATCGCCAGTGCGGCATTCAATCCTCAGGGCAAGGAAGCCCGTGAACTGCTCGACGAGGCGGAGTCACGGGTTTTCAAGATTGCCGAAGAGGGTGCCAGGGGCAGCGCAGGCTTTCAGGATATCCAGCCACTGCTGGCACAGGTGGTGGAGCGCATCGACGAACTCTATCATCGCGAAGGGGATTCTGACGTTACCGGGGTGCCCACGGGGTTTACCGATCTGGATCGCATGACCTCCGGGCTGCAGCCGGGTGACCTTGTCGTGGTCGCAGGGCGGCCTTCAATGGGCAAGACATCCCTGGCCATGAACATTGGCGAATACGTCGCCATTGACCAGGGCCTGCCCGTGGCCGTGTTTTCCATGGAAATGGGTGCAGTGCAGCTGGCCATGCGCATGGTGGGGTCGGTGGGCATGCTCGATCAGCATCGCATGCGGACGGGCAAGTTGTCTTCCGACGACTGGCCCCGACTGACCAGCGCCGTGCAGCGGGTCCAGGAAGCACAGATCTATATCGACGAAACGCCGGGGCTCAGCGTGACTCAGGTGCGCACCCGGGCTCGTCGACTGGCGCGTCAGTGCGGCAAACTGGGGCTCATCATCATTGACTACATGCAGCTGATGTCGGCGTCCACGCCTGGCGAAAACCGTGCGACCGAGATCTCCGAGATCAGCCGGTCGCTGAAGGGGCTGGCCAAGGAGCTGGACTGCCCGGTGGTGGCGCTTTCGCAGCTTAACCGCAGTCTTGAGCAACGGCCCAACAAGCGTCCTGTCATGAGCGATCTTCGTGAGTCCGGGGCGATCGAGCAAGATGCTGACCTGATTCTCTTCATCTACCGGGATGAGGTCTACAATCCTGACTCTCCTGACAAGGGGACTGCCGAGATCATTATCGGCAAGCAGCGTAATGGGCCCATTGGTTCGGTGCGTCTGACGTTCCAGGGTGCGAGTACGCGGTTTCAGAATTTTACGTCGGGGATTCAGTAAAGGGCTCTGCTCGGGCCAGTCGTACGTATTTCCGGACCGCCCCGATCAGCCGGACATCCCTCCAGATCGCCCTAACCAGTCGGATATCTCTCCAGATTGCCCCA
>DATGUI010000220.1:0-15153 GCA_035301405.1 Burkholderiaceae bacterium | reverse complement strand
GGTCTGATAAACAATGTGCAGCAGTGGAAATGATTGCCGCCACCGGGGCAGGCCTGCAGGCACCAGATGCCGATAACGGCCCAGTATCAACACGCTTGCAGGGCGATCCTTATGCGTGGCCAGCGCCTGAAGAATCTGCTCACACTGCCTTTGCATGTGATCCGCCGAGGTGTAGCTGCACAACTGGATGGTATCCGGACTGCCTGGCCGGTGGGCACGCACTGTCTTGACCCATTGTGCCGGGTTCTTTCTGATGAATTTTCCGGCCACATCAGCCAGATACTGGTCAAATCGGAAGGTTCGCGTCAGATAGGCAAGCTGGACGGACCCAAACAGCGTGCCAAACTGCTGCAGCACATCCGACTGTGCGCCTGCAAACCGGTAGATGGACTGCCAGTCATCCCCCACCGCAAATAGCTGGCACGACGGATCCTGGCCCAGCATGGCCTGCAGCAACGCAACGCCCAACCGGGAGGTGTCCTGGAACTCATCCACGAGAATCAGACCGTAGCCGTGCCTGGCCTTCCCGGCCTGCATGGCAATTACTGCCTGCTCCAGCATGCCATGATGATCAATCACACCCTGTTCCAGACCAAACTGCCGACACCATTCGGTCAAGCGCATCAGCAAGGGGATGGCATAGCGGGTCTGCAGGGTGCCTGAACCGGCAGGCAGGCGGCGCTGGAGCTGAGCATCGTCCAGCCTGTTCAGCCTTGCCAGCGCCACGCTGCGCTGCAGGCTGGACAAGATACGGCCATTCAACCCCAGGCCGGCGCGGTCCATCAGCCCGGCAAGGCGTCCGGAAGGAATGGGCTGGCGTCCGCTGCGCAACCGCTGACGCAGAACCCGGAACAGGCGCCCTGACCTGAAATCATCCAGGGTCACCACAATATCCTGCCTGCCAGCCCTTGATGGGCGCCCAGTTGACTGCCTGGTCCGGTCCAGACAGACCAGATGGCGACCACAGCCTTTCAGGATAAAGACCCGGCTTCCGGAGAGCGGCCGACCACACCCGGGAAAAACGGCGGCCAGCCCTGCCGGCCACCTGCCATGCCAGGCGTAGCAGTAATCCACGTCGTGGAGATAAAGCCAGTTGGCCACCGCCTGTTCGAAATGCGTGTCGACCAGTTCGTGGCGCAAGGTCAAAAACCCTCTCTGGCCATCGAGACACGCGGCTTGCTCACCAACAAAGCGACGCCAGGCACGCCAGGACGGAAAGTCGTCCGGATGCCTGATCTCCATGCCATCAAATACCCTGAAAAACAGCCAATAGTCAGAAAACACGGCACAGTGCTCTGGCAACTGCTGCAGTGCCAGCGGCAAGATATCGTCCACAACCCGATAGCGCGTCCCGTGTGCACGCTGTACAAAGCTCAGGGCAAAGGCATGCAGGGTGGATGCCCGGATCGGCGGGCCATCCCTCTTGCCCGTTTCGCGCAACCGCGCCTGCAGCCGGGCATCGAGCTCATGGGCGGCCGCGCGATTGAATGCCAGCACCAGGACCTGGCGAGCCTGAAGGCGGCCCGACCGAACGGCGTGAATCGCCCGGGCAACCAGGGTGGCTGTCTTGCCCGAACCGGCCGAGGCCACTACCAGCTGGCGGGGCCCTTGCATCATCACGGCATACTGCTGTTCATCCGTCAGCCCGACTGTCCATTCCAGTGGTTTCATGCCTGATCTCATGTCGGTTGTGGAACAGACAACCTAAGCGGATTCGGGCGAAAATGTAACTGGATCAAAATGCCCCATCATATTGGTATGATGGCAAGCACGGGCTAAAAAAGCCACGATAAAACTGATAAATCAATCTACCGGAGATACCCGTCATGCTGAAAGCTACCCTGCCTTGCGTCCTGGCACTCTCTGTACTGGGCCTGGCTGCGCCCGCTCATGCTGCAAAATGGGACATGCCGCTCGCCTATCCGGCCACCAACTTCCACTCCGAAAACGCCGCTGAATTTGCCACCTGCGTCAGTGACAAAACCGATGGCGACCTCGACATCACCACCCACCCCAACGGCTCCCTGTTTTCCGGTGATGACATCAAGCGTGCCGTCCAGACCGGGCAGGCAGAAATCGGCGAACGCGTGACCTCGGCCCACGAAAATGAAAACGCCCTCTTCGGCGTGGAGGCCATCCCCTTCATCGCCACCTCCTTTGATGCCTCTGACGAACTCTGGCAAGTGGCCCTGCCCTACATGACCAAGCTGCTCGACTCGCAAAACCTGGTCTATGTGTACTCGGTGCCCTGGCCTGCCAGCGGTTTCTACACCAAGGAAGAAATCAACACCGTCGATGACCTCAAGGGCATCAAGTTCCGCGCCTACAATGCCGCCACGGCCCGCATTGCCGAGCTCGCCGGCATGGCGCCCATGCAAATCGAGCAGGCCGAACTGGGTCAGGCGCTCAGCACAGGCGTGGTAGACAGTTTCATGACGTCCAACACCACGGGTGTGGACACCAAGGTCTGGGAAATGGGCATCAAGCATTTTTACAACGTGCAGGCCTGGCATCCGCGGAACACGGTATTCATCAACAAGAAAGCCTGGAATGATCTGGATGACGCCACCCGCGACGCCATCACCGAATGCGGCGCCGCCATGGACAAATCCGGCCTTGAAAAGGTCAAGAAGCTGGACGCCGAATACCTGGAGACGCTCGATGAGCACGGTGTCAAGGTGAGCAGCCCCAGCGCCGAACTCGAACAGGGTCTGGCCGAATTTGGCGAAATCATGGCCCAGGAATGGCTGGAGCGTGCAGGGGCCGACGGCGAGGCCATACTGGAAGCGTATAACGCCAACTAACGGTTCACTCATTCCGTGAGCACCTTGTCACGCCACCTGCGCCGCCTGCTCGATGCCCTGTATCTGGGCAGCGGCGTGCTGGCGGCCATCTGCCTGTTTGCGCTGCTGCTCATTATCGTGGCGCAAATGCTCAGCCGCGCCCTGGGCATCAGCTTTCCGGGCGCGGCCAATTATGCCGGCTACATGATGGCTGCCGCCTCCTTCTTTGCCTTTGCCTACACGCTTAATCGGGGTGGGCATGTGCGGGTCAGCCTGGTGCTGGGCCGCCTCAAGGGGCGCAGCCTTTACGTGGCCGAACTGATCAGCCACCTGCTGGCCTCCATCTTTTGCATTGCCTTGTGCTGGCACGCAACCACCATGGTTTACTGGTCGTACATTCTTGGCGATGTCAGTCAGGGCCAGGACAACAGCCGGCTCTGGATCGTTCAACTTCCGCTGGCGCTGGGCTCCGGCATCCTGGCCGTGTGCTTTGTCGACAACCTCCTGTCACTGCTGATTCGCAAGCAGGACAACATCGTGGCCGAAACGGTCGACTGACGCGGTCATTCAAGGCCAATCCAGATGGAATCCTTTCTCGTCATCGGCACCTTCCTCTTCATTCTGGCCCTGCTGCTGGGAAGCGGCCTGTGGGTGGGGCTCTCCCTGCTGGGCTGCGCCTATATCGGCATGGAGCTGTTCGTCTCCCGCCCCACCGGCGACGCCATGATGACCGTATTGTGGCGTGCCTCTTCTTCCTGGTCACTGACGGCCCTGCCGCTATTCATCTGGATGGGTGAAATCCTGCACCGGACACGCCTGTCCGAAGACATGTTCAAGGGGCTGGCGCCGTGGCTGCAAGGCCTGCCGGGCGGGCTGCTGCATACCAACATCGCGGGCAGTGCCGTTTTTGCTGCCGTATCGGGCTCGTCGGCAGCCACCTGCTCCACGGTGGGGCGCATGTCCATTCCCGAGCTCCGCAAGCGCAACTACCCCGAGCACCTCGTCATGGGTACCCTGGCCGGTGCCGCCACCCTGGGTCTGCTGATACCACCCTCTCTGATTCTGATTGTCTACGGCGTCACCATCAACGAGTCCATCACCCGGCTCTTTATTGCAGGCATCGTGCCGGGCATGGTGCTGGCGCTGCTGTTCATGCTTTATACCGCCGCTGCAGCCAGGCTGTCGCGCCAGTGGAATCCGACAGCTGAACCCAGGATGACCTTCCGGCAAAAGGTGGCGGCATCCCGCACGCTGATCCCCGTGGTATCTCTGGTCATCCTCGTGATCGGATCCATGTATGCCGGCATTGCCACCGCCACCGAGGCGGCCGCCGTGGGGGTGGTGGGCGCGCTGGTCATCTCGACGCTGCAGCGCTCGCTCACTTGGGAAACCTTTGCCGCCAGCCTGATGGGCGCCACCCGCACATCGGCCATGATCGCCCTGTTGCTGGCCGGTGCCGCCTTTCTGACGCTGGCCATGGGGTATATCGGCCTGCCGCGCGCCCTGGCGGCCTGGATAGGCAGTCTCGGCCTCAGCCAGTTACAGCTGTTGCTCGTGCTGCTGGTGTTCTATATTGTGATCGGCATGTTTCTGGATGGCATTTCTGCCGTCGTCCTCACCATCGGCATCATTGAGCCCCTGATCCGCCAGGCAGGCATTGACCCCATCTGGTTCGGCATCTTTGTGGTGATCACCGTGGAAATGGCGCAGATCACCCCGCCTGTCGGCTTCAATCTGTTTATCCTTCAGGGCATGACCCAGCACGATCTGGGCTATCTGGCGCGGGCTGCCTTTCCGATGTTCCTGATCATGATTGTCATGGCCATGCTATTGATTGCATGGCCTGAAATGGCCACCTGGCTGCCTCAGCATATCAAGCGCTGAGCTGCCAGGCTGCGACGGGCAGACTCCTTGCTGCCCGGTCGCTGATGCGCATGCGGATGCGCCGAGCCTTATCGGTGCTTGCCGATCTGGTCGCCTACAACGCCGCCAACGGCAGCGCCACCTACCGTACCCAGTACACCACCGCCAGTGATGGCGGCACCTGCGACACCGCCTACGCCGGCACCGGTGACGGCGCTACGCTGACGATGGCTCATGCTGTCCCAGGAAGAGCAGCCTGCCATGGTGACTGCCAGCAGGCCGGCAAGACCCAGTTTCAAGAATCGATTGGCTAGCATTTGGTCATCTCCGTTTGTCAGAATTCCGTTGTTTTCAATGTAACCGAAAACCCGGGAACTTGCGTGTACAAAAATCAGTTTGGGTAAACAAATGAAAGACTTATCTGTAAAACGGAAGAAATGACCTGAAGAGCCCTGCAGACAGGCTTTATTTGAGCAGGGCAAGCACCTCGCGGAACTTGTCGTGCGCTGGGGTTTGCATCCATTCAAACAGGGCCATTTCTGTTGAAACGGCTTCCAGCCCGTGATGCGCCCAGCGATCCAGGGCTGCCTGCCTGTCTGACGACTGCCGTGAGCCGATGGCGTCGCTCACCAGAATGGGCTCGAAACCGATCTGCCTGAGGCCAATCCCCGTTTGCAGCACACAGATGTGGGCCTCGACCCCCATCAGCAATACCCGATGACGCTTGTGCGGCATGAACGACTGAAAGCCGTGTTCCTGCGTTGCATCGAAATGGGTCTTGTGAAAGACGTGGTCAATATACTCGGAAACATCTGGTGAGGTTTCGCCGATTTTTTCTGCCCAGTGTTCGGTGGCACAGACGGGTACGTCAAGCAGGCAGGCTGCCTGCAAGAACCGCTGAGCCGTTGCAACCAGGCCGGCCTGATCATCAATGGCCGGCAGCAACCTGGTCTGCATGTCAATGACCAGAACGCTGGTATCGTGGGTACGCAGCAAAGACATGGAATTTTCCTGAGTTATCGCAGAGGCTTGTAACGAATCCGGCGTGGGCGGGCAGCTTCTTCACCCAGTCGGGCCCGTCTGTCGGCCTCGTACTCGTTATAGTTGCCATCAAAGAAGACCACCTGCGAATCCCCCTCGAAAGCCAGGATATGGGTGGCGATTCGGTCCAGAAACCATCGGTCGTGGCTGATCACCATGACACAGCCGGCGAATTCGAGCAAGGCATCTTCCAGCGCACGCAAGGTTTCCACATCCAGATCGTTGGACGGTTCGTCAAGCAGCAGGACGTTGCCGCCCGTGACCAGGGTCTTGGCCAGATGCAGCCGGCCACGCTCGCCGCCAGACAGATCGCCGACATATTTGTTCTGGTCGGCCCCGCGAAAGTTGAAACGGCCGACGTAGGCCCTGGCGGGCATTTCGAAACGGCCCACGTTGATGACGTCAGAGCCATCGGCCAATGCCTCGAAGACGGTCTTGTCGTTGGGCAGCGCGTCGCGGGACTGGTCCACATACGCCAGTTGCACGGTCTGGCCCAGCGTAATGGTGCCCGAATCCGGGCTTTCCTGACCGGCGATCATGCGAAACAGCGTGGATTTGCCCGCGCCGTTGGGCCCGATGATGCCAACGATGGCGCCGGCAGGAACCTTGAAACTGAGGTCATCGACAAGCAGGCGATCACCATAGCCCTTGCTGACATTATTGAATTCAATGACCTCGTTGCCCAACCGCTCGGCGACCGGAATGAAGATTTCCTGGGTTTCGTTGCGGCGCTGGTATTCGTGCGAGGAGAGTTCTTCAAAACGAGCCAGACGCGCCTTGGCCTTGGCCTGCCGGCCCTTGGGATTCTGACGCACCCATTCAAGCTCTTTCTTGATGGTGCGCTGGCGGGCGGATTCGGCGGCTTCCTCTTGCTGGAGGCGATCCTGCTTTTGCTCCAGCCAGGACGTGTAGTTGCCTTTCCAGGGAATGCCATGCCCCCGGTCCAGCTCGAGTATCCAGCCGGCGGCGTTATCCAGGAAGTAGCGATCGTGGGTGACCGCCACCACGGTTCCGGGAAACTGGCGCAGGAATTGTTCGAGCCATTCGACGCTTTCGGCATCCAGGTGGTTGGTGGGCTCATCCAGCAGGAGCATGTCGGGTTTGGACAACAGCAGCCGGCACAGCGCGACGCGACGCTTTTCACCGCCTGACAGGTGGCCGATCACGGCATCCCAAGGGGGCAGTCTGAGGGCGTCGGCGGCAATTTCCATCTGGGTTTCGATGTCGTCACTGCCACTGGAGGCCGCCGCCTGGATGATGGCCTCGAGCTCGGCCTGTTCAGCTGCCAGTGCGTCAAAATCGGCATCGGGCTCGGCATAGGCGGCATAGACTTCGTCCAGGCGCGCACGTGCTGAAAAGACTTCTCCGAGGCCTTCCTCGACAGACTGCCTGACGGTATGCTCCGGATTGAGCTCGGGCTCCTGCGGCAGGTAGCCGATGTTCAGGCCGGGCATGGCACGGGCTTCGCCCTCGATCTCGGTGTCCACACCCGCCATGATCCTGAGCAGCGTGGATTTGCCCGCGCCGTTGAGACCCAGAACGCCAATCTTGGCACCGGGGAAGAACGACAAGGAAATATCGCGAAGAATCTGGCGCCGGGGCGGCACGACCTTGCCCACCCGGTTCATGGTATAGACATACTGGCTCATAGGCGTATCATTAAATAAAACATGTGAAAACAACAAGGGTACGGCTGATTGTAGTCGCTAACCCCCGGCCCGACACCCACGCCGGGCACCAATCTGGCCCCGGCGTTAAAATGCCTGGATCTGACTGTTTTTGTCTGTTATCGAATGTCTGAATCTGTCCCTTCTCTTGTCTTTGACAAATCCGAGACCGATCTGCTTGGCCGCACGGCAGACGCCCTGAGCGCCTGGATGGGCAAGCCCGTACTGGGTGAAATCGTCAGCGCCCGCGAAACCGGGTTTGAATGGGCGCTGTTTGCCATTCCGTTGCAGCCCGGCCAGAGCGCCGACGACATGACGGTCGTTCAGGTGGGCGGACAACATGCCCGTCTGGTGGGCAACCGCGGTGGGCTACCCGCAACGGCAGATACCTATCAGTGCGAATTCTTGTGGGCCGTGCAGCTGTCCGATGTGCCTGGCGTACGCTTTATCAAGGTGGACAGCCAGGGGGAAGAAATTGCCTGGACAGACAACCTGAACGAGATCCTGCCGTTTGATCTGACCGAGCCGCCCCCACCTGACGACTGAGCGCACCACGCTGTCCTGCATGCCGCACCGCCCGATCCCCAGGCATGAAAAATGCCGGCATTGACGCCGGCAACGGGGTGCAGCGTGCTCAGGCGCGCTTGACTTGCTCCAGCATCTTGAATGTGCTGCGTGGTGCATCGACAAACAGGCGCTTGAAACTTTTGCTCAAACACCGCCGCTCAATAGAGTTACGGCGTGTACGATTGATTTCCTTCATTTTCAAATTCCTTTGACAGGGTTCATGGAATCGGCAACCATTCTACCACCCTGCACGATCCGGCAAACCGGCCCCATCCAACATGACATCTGATATCCGCATCTTTGGCGCGCGCCAGAACAACCTTCAAAACCTTGATCTCACCATTCCTGCCGGGCAGTTTCTGGTATTGACGGGGGTATCGGGCTCCGGAAAGAGTTCCCTGGCATTCGACACGCTTTACGCCGAAGGTCAGCGGCGCTATGTGGAGACGTTCTCTCCCTACGCCCGACAGTTTCTGGACCGCATGGACAAGCCGCAGGTGGACCGCATCGAAGGTGTGCTGCCGGCCATTGCCATTGACCAGGTGAACCCGGTGCGCAACTCACGCAGCACGGTTGGCACCATGACCGAGCTGAATGACCACCTCAAGCTGCTCTATGCGCGGGCGGCCCACCTGTTTTGTCGCGGCTGCGGCCAGCCGGTCGTGCGCGACAATGCCCTCTCGGTCTTTGCGCATCTTGACGCACGCCTTCCGGATGAGGATCCACGGCTGATCATCACCTTTCCTGTCCATGTCCCGGCCAACTTTTCTGAAGAGGAAGTGCGCGGATTCCTTGAGCAGCAAGGCTATACCCGCATCCAGGCAGACCAGGAAGCAACCGGGGATGGAAAAGGGAGCAAAGCCAGCCGGTGCCTGCACGTCGTGCAGGACCGCTTCCGCTTTCGCAAGGCCGGCCGGGAACGGATCATGGAGGCCCTGGAAACGGCCTTTCGCCAGGGGCGTGGCCAGATCATCGTCTACGTTCAGCACGCCGACAACACCACCGAAACGTGGCCATTCAATGAAGCGCTGCATTGCGTGGATTGCGATATTACCTATGCGCAACCGCTGCCCAGCAGTTTTTCATTCAATTCGCCACTGGGTGCCTGCGAGACCTGCCGGGGCTTTGGGCGGATCATGGGCATTGATTATGACCTGGTTGTGCCCGACCCCTCCAGGACCCTTCGAGAAGGCGCCATCCGTCCGCTGCAGACGCCCACCTATCAGCCGCACCAGGCGGACATGGAGCGCCAGGCGCGCCAGGCCGGGATACGACTGGACACCCCCTGGGCGGAGCTGGATGACAGCGAACGGCAGTGGGTAATCGAAGGCAGCCCGGATTTCAGTGGCCGCAAACGCGACTGGAAACACCAGTGGTACGGCATGCGGCGCTTCTTTGACTGGCTGGAGAGCCGTGCCTATCGGATGCACGTGCGGGTGCTGCTGTCCAAATACCGCAGTTACTCACCCTGCCCGGATTGTGCCGGGGCCCGGCTCAAGCCGGACGCCGCGCTGTGGCGCGTGGGCGCCCAGCCTGCACCACAGGCCGATCATCCGCTGTTCATGCCCGTCAATGCCGGGTTTTCCACCACCACGCTGGCCCGCCTGCCCGGCCTGAACATTGTCGACCTCATGCGCCTGCCCATACAGAATGTCCGGGCGTTTTTCGACACCCTTGATCCAGGCACCTCCATTGACGATGCCCTGGCGCTCCTGCTGACTGAAATCCGCAGCCGCCTGAAATTTCTCTGTGATGTCGGTCTGGGCTATCTTTCGCTTGATCGTCAAAGCCGCACGCTGTCGGGGGGTGAAGTCCAGCGCATCAACCTGACCACTGCCCTGGGCACCTCGCTGGTCAATACGCTGTTTGTTCTGGATGAGCCGTCCATCGGACTGCATCCCCGCGACATGCATCGCATTGTGGGCGTCATGCAACGCCTGAAGCACAATGGCAACACACTGGTCGTGGTGGAACACGATCCGGACGTCATGGTGGCCGCCGACCGCATCCTGGACATGGGCCCCGGACCGGGGGAGCGGGGCGGACACATTGTCTTTGACGGCACACCGGACGCCCTGCAGCAGGCCTCCACCCTCACGGGTGATTATCTTGGCGGGCGGCGCACCATCACCGCACCCCGCCCGCTTCCCGTGACCGACAGTACGCCTCGCCTGATTCTCGAAGGCGTCCGGGCACACAACCTCAAGAACATCGATGTCTCCATCCCGCTGGAGCGCCTGGTGTGCATAACGGGCGTTTCGGGGTCCGGAAAGTCCACGCTGGTACAGGATGTCCTGTATCCGGCGTTTCTGAAGCAACGTGGCCAGCCGACCGAGGCGCCCGGCCCCCATCTGCACCTGCTGGGCGCTGACCGCGTGGCAGACATGGTCATGGTCGACCAGACGCCCATCGGCAAGACCGCGCGCTCCAATCCGGCCAGTTATGTGGGCGCCTACGATGCCATTCGCAAGCTGTTTGCCAAGGCGCCACTGGCCCGGGATCGCGGTTACAAGCCTGGCACCTTCAGCTTCAACACGGGCGATGGGCGCTGCCCGGGCTGTGGCGGTACCGGCTTCGAACACATCGAAATGCAGTTCCTGGCCGATGTCTATCTGCGCTGTCCCGATTGCAATGGCCGACGCTTTCGTCCCGAAGTCCTTGAGGTCACCGTTGAACATCGTGGCACGTCCGCATCCATTGCCGACGTACTGGACATGACCGTCAGCGAGGCCACATCGTTTTTTGTCGGCCTGCAAGATATCCAGCGCGGTCTGACGCCGCTGATGGATGTGGGGCTGGAGTATCTGCGACTGGGGCAGCCCGTGCCCACCCTGTCCGGAGGAGAAGCCCAGCGCCTCAAGCTGGCCGGCCACCTGGCGGCCGCTGCCCGCAGCCGTCTGTCTGCTGCCCGGGTCGCCAAGAAGGGAACGCTATTCCTGTTTGATGAACCGACCACCGGACTGCATTTCGATGATGTGGCACGGCTGATGAACGCGTTTAGAAAATTGCTGGACGCCGGGCACTCGCTGCTGATCATCGAGCACAATCTGGACGTGATTCGCGCGGCCGACTGGGTCATCGACCTGGGCCCCGAAGGCGGTGATGCAGGAGGCACGGTAATCGCCACCGGCACCCCTGCCGACATCATGGCAGCCCCCGCCTCCCACACCGGACATGCACTGCGCCAAGATGCTCAGCGACATCATCCCGGCCAATCTGCGCCCCACGTCCAGGAGGCCGTACCGGTCTATGAAGACCCGATACCCAACCATGCACACCAACAGGACCATACATACCCTGCCTTGCGTTCCATCCACATTGTGAATGCCCGCGAGCACAACCTGAAGAATGTGGAAGTCTGCATTCCACACAACACCTTTACCGTCATCACAGGCGTCTCGGGATCCGGCAAATCAACGCTGGCCTTTGACATCCTGTTCAACGAAGGGCAACGGCGCTACCTGGAATCCCTGAATGCCTATGCACGCAGCATCGTGCAGCCTGCCGGCAAGCCCGAGGTTGATGCCATTTATGGCATTGCTCCCACCGTTGCCATTGAACAGCGCACCAGTCGCGGCGGGCAAAAGTCCACCGTGGCGACCATGACGGAAATCTATCACTTCCTGCGCCTGCTTTATGTCAGGCTGGGCACGCAAATGTGTCCGGATTGTCAGGTTCCGGTAGAACCGCAGACACCGGATCAGATTGTCTCGCAGTTGCTGGCCGACCACGCGGGTCAGCATGTGGGGTTGCTGGCGCCCCTGGTTGTGGCCAGAAAAGGCTACTACACCGATCTGGCCAAGTGGGCAGCCGGCAAGGGCTACCATCGTCTGTACGTGGACGGCGACTTCATTCCGACCGAGCCGTGGCCTCGCCTGGACCGCTACCGCGAACACAGCATTTACCTGCCGGTTGGCGACCTGATTGTCGATGCATCCGATCGCACGGCCCTGCACGAAGCCGTCACAGCCACACTGGAACATGGCAAAGGCACCCTGATGGTGCTGACTGGCCTGACCGACGCAGACGCCGGCGCCAGCCTGACGGAACGCCGCAAGCAAGGCATCAGGAAAGACACCCCGGCACTGCACTTTTCCATCCATCGTGCCTGCCCAGGCTGTGGCACCAGCTTTCCGGAACCCGACCCCAGAATGTTCTCCTACAACTCGCGCATGGGCTGGTGTACACATTGCCATGGCACGGGTCTGGCGCTCAAGGGGTTTGACGCAGAGCAGACGGGCGAAGAGCCGGCCTGGACCGATATGGACGACCCCGTCCACCCTTGCTCACATTGCCAGGGCCAGCGCCTCAATCCGGTGTCCCTTGCCGTGCACTGGCAGGGGCGCAGCATTGCGGACATCACCCGTCTGTCCGTGGCGGACGCCAGCGAATTCTTCGCACAACCCGACCTGAGCGAGCGAGACGCCCAGATTGCGCACAATATTCTCGAGGAAACCCGCAGTCGCCTGGCCTTCATGCAGCGGGTGGGCCTGGGCTATCTGACCCTGGATCGCGCTGCGCCCACCCTCTCGGGAGGCGAAGCGCAGCGTATCCGGCTGGCCGCCCAGCTGGGATCCAACCTGCAGGGCGTATGCTATGTGCTGGATGAGCCCACCATCGGCCTGCACCCGCGCGACAACCACATCCTTCTGGATGCCCTGCACGACCTGGAGGGTCATGGCAATACGCTGGTTGTCGTCGAACACGATGAAGACACCATTCGGCGCGCCGAGCATGTCATTGACATGGGACCCGGTGCCGGCGTCAGGGGCGGGCAGGTCGTCGCCGAGGGCAGCGTGGAAGCAATCATGGCCAACCCGGATTCCATTACCGGCCGCTACCTGATGCAGCCGCTGAAACATCCGGCAGCCGAAGAAAGACGGGCCGTTGCGCAGCAGACCATGCTCAGCATAAGGGGGGCGCACCGGCATAATCTCCGGCACATTGATGTACAAATCCCCACGGCACGCCTGAGCGTGGTCACGGGGGTGTCCGGATCCGGCAAATCCACGCTGGCACGCGAAGTATTGCTCGACAATCTGTCCAGGGTGGTCAATAGCCGGGAGCCCGTCACCTGGATGGGCTGTGATGGCATCGAGGGGTGGCACGCCATTGATCGGGTACTGGAAGTGGACCAGACGCCCATTGGCAAGACGCCCCGCTCGTGCCCGGCGACCTATGTCGGGTTCTGGGATGACATCCGGCGTCTTTTTGCCAGCACGCGTGATGCGCAAATACGCGGCTGGACTGCCACGCGCTTTTCCTTCAATACGGGCGATGGCCGGTGTGCCGAGTGCGGCGGCCAGGGAATGCGCACCATAGAGATGAACTTTCTGCCCGATGTCAAAGTCCTGTGCGATGCCTGTCAGGGAAACCGCTTCAACCCGGAAACCCTGTCGGTGCAATGGCAGGGCAAGCATATCGGCGAGGTCCTGGCCATGGACGTGGACGAGGCTGTGGCATTCTTTGCTTCGCACCAGCGGGTCTTGCGCTCGCTGAAGCTGATGCAGGATGTTGGGCTGGGCTATCTGACGCTGGGGCAGCCTTCGCCCACCCTGTCAGGAGGCGAAGCACAGCGCATCAAGCTGGTGACCGAACTGGTCAAGGCACGTCTGGACGAAGGTGTCCATCGCACCGGACGGGCATCCCGCAGCCCCCACACGCTCTATGTGCTGGACGAACCGACGGTCGGGCTGTCCATGGCCGATGTGGAAAAGCTGATTGCCGTCTTGCACCGGCTGGTTGACGCTGACAACACGGTTGTCGTCATCGAGCATAATCTGGACATCATTGCCGAAGCCGACTGGATTGTGGACCTGGGGCCGGAAGGGGGCAGCGGCGGTGGCCAGCTTGTGGTACAAGGCAGTCCCGAAACCGTTCTTGCACAGGCGGAAACATCACATACGGCAGCCGCCCTGGGTGAGTTCCTGCAACGGGTCGTGAAGGAGGAAGCCTGAGAAGACAGGTGGGGCTTGTCCTCCTCCGGCGTCCGGGCGGCGCCGCGCACCGGAGTTGGCCGCAAGGCTTGTTCAGACCGCTTCCTGGGCCGCCTCGCCGCCCAGATAGAGTTCACGCATCTGTTCGTCTTGCAGGAGGTCGGCCGCCTTGCCTTCCAGTGCCACCTTGCCCATGGCCAGCACGTAGGCCCGGTCAGAGATTCGCAAGGCCTCCATGGCATTTTGCTCGACCATCAGAATGGTGACGTTTTCCAGGCGACGCACATCAAGAATGGCCGCAAAGACTTCCTGGAGCATTTTGGGCGACAGACCCGCCGAGGGCTCATCCAGCAACAGGATGGATGGCTCGGGAACCAGGGCACGGGCCAGCGCCAGAATCTGTCGCTCGCCACCGGACAGCGATGCCGCCGGTGCGCGCAGCTTGCGCCCCAGTACCGGATAAAGCTCGCACAGCGCGTCGATGCGACGCAGATTGTGCGCCTTGGACTGGTAATGCCCCCCAACCAGAAGGTTGTCACGTACCGACAGGCCGGCAAACACGTTTTCTGTCTGCGGCACAAAACCCAGCCGGTGATGACGGATCTTGATATGAACGGGAACCCGCGTGACGTCCTGGCCATCGAGCGCCACACGGCCCTGCCGCGGAATGAGATAGCCTGCGATGGACTTGAGCAGCGTGGACTTGCCACAGCCGTTGGGACCCAGCAGGGTAACGATCTCGGCCGCATCGGCCTTCAGGCTGATGCCTTGAAGAATATCAACCTCGGGCGTGTAGCCCGCCACGATGTTTTCAGCCAGAATGGTTGTCTGCTTCATGTCAAATCCTGATCAAGTGCCTCGGCGGCCCCCGACACGCCCAGATAAGCTTCCAGTACCTGTTCGTTGGAAGCGAGTTCGTCGGGATGACAGTCGGCCACAATGTGGCCGCGATCCAGGACGACGCAGCGGTGGCAGAGCTCACGGATAAAGTGCATGTCGTGCTCGACCACCACGATGGTCATGCCGTCGCGATTGAGTTGCTGCAAGACCTTGACGATGTCGCGGCGCAAGTTGGGATGCACCCCGGCAGTGGGCTCGTCAAGCATCAGCATTTGCGGGCCGGACATCAGTGCACACACAATACCCAGCAGCTTTTTCTGGCCGCCGGACAGGGCTGCGGCGGACAGGTCGCGAACCGGAGTGAGCAACAGGCGGTCAAGCAGACTGACTGCCCGGTCATAAGCCTGGCGCTCGGCCCGCCGCGCGCCAGGGGTGCCCAGAAAGGTGTCCCAGAAC
>DATGUI010000219.1:0-8067 GCA_035301405.1 Burkholderiaceae bacterium | reverse complement strand
TGCTGGCCGGCATGGATCTGGCGGCACTGCTGGCGTTGGGTGTGTTCGGTGCCGGTCTCTCTTTTGTAGTCTATGTTGTCGGCCTGCGACACACGAAGCCCAGCACCGCCGCTGTAACCGGGTTGATCGAGCCTCTTGCGGCATCGTTGTTCGGCATGATGATACTCGGACAATCCCTTGGCTGGATGCAATTCGGCGGCATGGTGATTATTCTGACGACGGTTACGGGATTGAACGTGGCAAACGCGCGTCAGCAGCCGTCGGATTGAGTTGACCACGCATGAGCGCACGCTGGCTTCAATTACAGTACGCCAATCAGTACTCTTGGCTTTTTGCTGCCTGACCAACGTGCTGGCACATGGGGCAGAGCAATCGCTGCTGTCGGATTCAGGGAAATGTGCAACGGGTTTCAGCGCTGCATGATACAGGCCGTATTGTGGAAGTCGGGGTTTTGCTCGCGCAACGGAACGTGAGTATCCTGTGGCGGTTGATCCTGCAGATGATATGGAGTCAGTGGAAAATCACATGACTTTGAAACCAGTTGCATCATCACGTGACAAGCCTGTGAGACGTTGCCCGATGTACTTGCAAAACCATGACCACTCGTTTTGTTCGACTCCCATGCGGGCATGCACGGATATCATCGCCCGGATACACATGGTGAATTTCGCGGAGTTCCGAAACCCGGCACAACGCTTGAACAGGACATAGTGCAAAGGGAATGCACAGATTTCGATTCATTCTGCTGCGTCCCTTCGAACTCATACCGGTTCTGATAGGGATCAGCGTCATCACTTTTCTTCTGGTGCACTTTCTGCCCGGCAACCCGGCCTATGTCCTGCTGGGACCGAAAGCAACCGATGCCGCCGTCCAGGCCATAGAACAGAAATTCGGCCTCGACCAGCCGCTCTTCATTCAGTACTTCTATTTCCTCGGCAACCTGCTGCAAGGCGACATGGGCCAGTCCGTCGTCTACAAGATGCCGGTGCTGGATGTAATCAGGGGACATGTTTCCCCCACCATTTTCCTGATTGTCTACGGGGTGGTTCTGGCCTGCATCCTCTCTTTCGTAATGGCATTGCTGGCCGCCATAAGGGAAGGCAAGCTGCTGGATCATGTCATCCGCATCATTTCCACATCCGGGCTGGGACTGCCGTCATTCTGGGTCGGTGTTCTGCTGATGCTGGTGTTCAGTGTGCGCCTTGGCCTGTTTCCGGTATCCGGTTTCGGCAAGGGCTTTGTCGGCCATCTGCATTCGCTTTTCTTGCCGGCCCTGACCGTCGCCATCTCACTGACCCCGATCCTGGTCCGGAATCTGCGTTCCAGTCTGTTGCGAGAAGCATCAGCGGATTACATAGTCTCCGCCCGATCCAAGAATCTGCCCTCCCGCATCATCTGGATTCGGCATATATTCCGCAATTCGCTGGTAGCTACAGTCAACCTGCTCGGGGTGACCACAGGGTGGCTTTTCGGCGGCGTGGTCGTGATCGAAATGGTCTTTTCCATACCCGGCATCGGGCACCTCATGGTGAGTTCGATCTTCACGCGTGATTATCTGGTCGTCGAGGCCGTGACCATGATCATGGCACTGGGTATTGTGACCACCAACTTCGTTGTCGATATCATCACCGTGTGCCTGGATCCGAGGGTGGACTTGTGAACACCGCCACCCTGTCTACCAAACGTTTCGCACTGCCGTATCTGTCTTCGCTTCCGTGGACGCTGGTCGTGGGCGCATCCATTGTGGCCATGAGCATTCTTGTCGCCATTTTTGCGCCTTTCATCGCCCCATACGACCCGTTCGAACAGGTATTCACCGAAGTATTGCAGGCGCCGAGCATGACGCACTGGTTCGGCACCGACAATTTCGGTCGCGATGTCTTCTCCCGCGTGCTCTGGGGGACGCGTATCGACTTGCTCATGGGCAGTGTTGCCGTGTTCATCCCCTTTGTCATCGGCACCGCCATCGGCACTCTTGCGGGCTACTACGGCGGCTGGATCGACAGGATATTGATGCGCATCCTCGACATCACCATGTCCTTCCCCTTTTTCGTTCTGGTGATTGCCATCGTGGCCATCCTGGGCGCTGGCCTGATCTCGTTTTTCATCGCTGTATCCATGGTCGGCTGGGTGTCGTATGCACGCCTGGTGCGCGCCCAGTTTCTGGTCATCAAGAAGCAGGATTTCGTGATGGCGGCAAAGTGTCTCGGCTTTTCCGACATCCGCATCATGGCCAGACACATCCTGCCCAATGCCATCATGCCGGCAATCGTGTTTTGCATGTCCGATGTCATCATCGACCTGCTGCTCGGTTCTTCGCTCAGTTATCTGGGCCTGGGCGTTTCTCCGCCCACTGCCGAATGGGGCCTGATGATTGCCGAAAGCCAGAATTATCTGGCCCAGGCCTGGTGGATGACGGTTTTCCCGGGCCTTGCAATCGTATTGCTGGCGCTGGGCTTCAGCCTGCTGGCCGACGGACTTGCGGATAAACTGAGTGTAACCGAGACATGAGCAACGACAATCTTCTCTCCGTCGACAACCTCGTCATAGAGTTCCGGCAATCCGATACGCGGCTGCGGCCGGTGGACGGGGTCTCATTCGAGCTCAAACCGGGAGAAATTGCGGGCCTTGTCGGCGAAAGCGGTTCCGGCAAGAGCCTGACCTGTCGTGGTCTAGCCGACCTGCTGCCGCGTACCGGCAAATCCCGCTTTTCCGGCACCGTCACCATCAATGGCCGTCAGTGGGACGTTGCCGACCCGGATCACCGGGCCGTCACCTCCGACATTGCCATGGTGTTCCAGAATCCGGCCAGCTTCCTCGATCCGCTGATGCCGGTGTGGAAGCAGATTGCCGAACCCCTCATTCATCATGATGGGGTCGGCAAACGCGAAGCCTTCGAGGAAGCCATTGTCCTGATGACCAAGGTGGGCATACCCGATCCGCAGCGCAATGCCGGGGTGTATCCTCACCAGCTGAGCGGCGGCATGAAACAGCGCATCGTCATCGCTTCGGCACTGGCCTGCAAGCCCCGATTATTGATTGCCGACGAACCCACCACAGCCCTGGACGTCACCGTACAAATGCAGATTCTGCGCTTGCTGCTGAAACTTCGCGAGGAAGAGAATCTGTCCATCATCATTGTTTCGCACGATCTGGCCGTCATCGGCACGCTGTGCGACCGAATCAACGTCATGTATTGCGGCAGACTCGTCGAGCAAGGCACGCGCAATGAAGTTCTGACCACACCTGCCCACCCTTACACGCTGGCCCTGCTGCATTCCTCCCCTGTGTGGGACAGTCATGACGACGACATCGAAGCCATTCCCGGGCAATTGCCGCCGCTGCATGATTTACCGTCCGGCTGCCGATTTCATCCGCGTTGTCCGCATGCCACGGATATATGTCGGGAAAATGTCCCACCGCTTGTCGACGCACCGCAACAGGCCGGACACAAGGCTGCATGTTTTCACACTGAAGAAGTCATGAGTAACCATGGAATCATTGCTGGAAGCTAGACAATTGTGTGTGGACTATCCCCTGGCTTCCGGAGTCAAGAGCTGGTTCAGTTCGCAAAGTGCATCCCTGCGTGCCGTCAACAATGTGAGTTTCGGCATTCCCAGAGGCCGGGCACTGGGAGTAGTCGGGGAAAGCGGTTGCGGCAAGAGCACGCTGGGACGCGCCCTGATCGGATTCGAACAACCGAGCAGCGGAGAGGTTCTCTTCAACAACAAATCCTTGTACCAGCTTGACAAGACCGAAACGAAGCAGTTCCGGCGCCGCGTGCAAATGATCTTCCAGGAGCCGGTCACCGCGCTCAATCCGCGCTTGACCATCCGGCAGGCGCTGCAGGAAATCGTCAAGGTGCATCGCCTGTGCGAACCATCCGAACAGCAGGCTCATATCGAAAAGATCGCCGATCAGGTCGGATTTCCGCTGGGCCTTCTCGATCGCCGCCCGGACAGCCTTTCGGGCGGTCAGTGCCAGCGTGCCGGCATTGCTCGTGCCCTCATGGTCGGTGCAGAGCTGCTGATCGCCGACGAGCCGGTATCGGCATTGGACGTATCGGTGCAGGCGCAAGTAATGAACTTGTTCAATGAGTTGCGGCACAAATTTGATTTGACACTTCTTTTCATTTCTCATGACCTCGGCGTCGTGCGCTATGTCTGTGACTACATTGCCGTCATGTATCTGGGCCGCATCGTCGAATACGGCCCGGCCAATGAAGTCTTCAACGAACCCCGGCACCCCTATACACAGGCTTTGATTGCGGCCATACCCCGGCTGGATCAATTCGGAGAGGACCTGCCTCCCACCCTGGAAGGCGATCCACCGAGCCCTGTAAATCAGCCGCAGGGTTGTCCGTTTTACAGCCGCTGCCCGCAGGCATTCGACAAGTGCAAGCAACCCCCGCCGCGACACCACGTCGAAAACACGGATGTCTGGTGTCACTTGTTTGGGTAAACAGTCCCGAAAAAGGTATCGTCAATACACTCACAGAGGAGAAATCGCATGAAGGACAATACGAATACACACACATTCACTCGCCGTGACTTTCTCAAGACCACCGGCACCGCCAGTGCTGCCAGTCTTGTCATCGGCCCGGGTGTGCTGTGGACCAGAAGCAGTCAGGCCGCCGATGGCACCCGCACGCTGACCATCGGCCGATCCATCGGCACCGCCACCTTCGATCCGATTCTGACCGCTGCAAACCGGGATATCTGGGTTCTGGACAACATGAACGCAAATCTTGTCCGAGTCACGTACGACGGCGACGGTATCGAGCCGGATCTGGCCGAATCCTGGGACATCAGTGACGACGGCAAGCGCTATCTGTTCAAACTCAGGGATGGGCTGAAGTTCAGTGACGGCTCGTCCCTCGAGCCTTCCGACGTCAAATTCAGCCTCGAACGGGTGCGCGACGATGAGGGCTCGGTGCTGAGCACGATGTTCCAATCCATAAAGGAGGTCAATACACCGGACGAGCAGCAAGTTGAAATCGTGTTGTCCGAACCGTCGGCACCGTTGCTCTCCACGCTGGCCATGTTTTCCGCCAGCATCGTCCCCGAAGCCGTTGTCAAGGAAAAGGGCGATCAATTCGCCAGTCAGCCTGTGGGCGCAGGCGCCTTCAAACTGGAACAGTGGGATCAGCAAAGCAATGTCACGCTGGTCAAGAACGACCACTACTGGCAAAGCGACAAGGTCGAGGTCGACCGGGTCGTCTGGGAGTACATTTCCAATGACAACACGCGCATCCTGAATCTGCAGTCGGCACAGATCAACGCTGCGATCAGCATTCCGTTCAACAAGATCAAACCCTTGTCGGACGACGATGAAATCGACATCCACGTCGACAAGTCAAGCCGCGAAGACATGCTGATCATCAATCACAAGCACAAGCCACTGGACGACGTGCGTGTACGCAAGGCGCTGTTTCACGGCATCAATAGAGAGGCCCTGATTGAAATCGCCCTGCACGGATATGGCGAGGTGTCCAACTCCTTCATTCCCGATGGCGGCATGTTCTACAACCCGGACAACCCCACCTACGAGTTCAATCAGGACAAGGCCCGGGCGCTGCTCGAAGATGCCGGGGTCGAGGATCTGGAACTGACACTGATGATTTCCACCGGCAACCAGATCGGCAACCAGGTGGCTGTCATGATTCAGGCCATGCTCAAGAAGATCGGAGTCAAGATCAACATCGCCAAGCACGAAAGTGGTGAGCTATGGAACACGCTGCATACCGGTGAATTCGACTTGTCCATGAACTATTGGGTCAACGACATCATCGACCCGGATCAGAAAGCATCCTTCTCCCTGTACGGCTACAACGACAGTCGCTCGTATTTCACCAATTACAAGAGTTCGAAAATGAAGGAGCTGATCGAGGAAGGGCGGAAAATCACCGACAGGAAGGAACGCGAAAAGGTCTATGACCAGATTCAGCGCCTTGCCGTCGAGGATGTCGTCTACATCAACCTGTATTACCGTCCATTCGTGAATGCTTCGCGAGACGACGTGGATCGCTTCTATCAGAATCCGACCGGCCGGTTCATGCTGGAAGGGACATCAGTGCAAAGCTGATGGCCGATCCATCACCGACATGCGGGATGCCGGGCCACCCGGCATCCCGTTACACCCTTTCGTAGGTGATCTTCCGTGCCAGCCAGCAACCGACAACCAGGCCAATATTGTTACCGGCTGCGTCACGCCGAATCCGTATGGTCCAGTCTCCCGGTGCCGGCGCATCCATGGAGCGCTGACAGGACAAAGCGAACACATCCCGACCCACGGCACGAATCGAATGCATCGGCCCCGTGCCCAGCAGGCCTTCGAAACAGCCATACAACGCCGGTCCCGTTCTGTCTATTCGCAGCACAGCGCCCAGCTCGCGGGAGCGATAACAACCCGCCAGATCTTCGCTGACCCCATCAGGCACACGGGTTGCGCGCGTGGCAAGATTCTCGCCGGGTCGTGTCAGAGTCAAGTCATCGCCATCAAGCGCCAGAGTCATGGCCGACGATTGGGCGATGCCTGCAGCAGTCAATCGCAATCTTTCCGCCCTCGTGCCGTAACGGGCTTCCAGCTGCTGCCCATTCGTCTCGACGGCGAGCAGATGGTCGCTGTCTTCCACCAGGTAGTGGCCTGCCCACGTGGGATCGATGACATGATTCGATGCTTCGGGTTCAGTCACATCGCCCAGCGCTGCACGCATCAGGCGTGTGGCTGCATCGTGCGCATCCGCCTCATGGTTGAACAGGACAACCACGGACAGACGGTGCGCGGCCATGTGCAGGCGCTGCAAGCGAAACCCCCTGAGTGCACCACTGTGGCCGGTGACGGCAAACCCGTTGACCTTGCCATGGGCCAGACCATAGCCATACGGAGCTGCGGCACCATTGCGAAATGTCTGTGGCCGGGATAGACGGCAATACAGGCTGTCCGGATCCTCCCGGGTAGCATCGATATGCTGTTCCCAGGCCAGCATGTCATTCAACGAAGCGTTGATGCCCGCATCCCCCGACCAGTAGATGCGATTCTCGGCAGGGAAAAATCCGGTCCGTTGATTGCCCTCATAACCCACCGTGCCATCGACACGCACACTGGTATCCGGCGACAGCAGCGCGCTGTCCATATTTGCCGGGTCGAATATGCGGTCACGGTACAAATCCCCCAGCGGCTGATCCGCATATTCTTCTATCAGATCCGACAGAATGCGGAAATTACCGTTGGAGTAGGAATAGCTGCTGCCCGGCTCGAAATGCGTTGTCCGCATGCGCGCCAGCAGCGGCCCGGCATCCTCGCGTCGAAAGACCCCTTCCGGATGCGCGCCCTGCAGCACCGTCAGGGCCCAGTAATCGCGCAGGCCGGACTGCATATTGCAGAGATCCGCCACTGTTGGCAGCCGACTTTCAAAATGCGGCAGAACATCCGAAAGGCGGTCATCAAGCAGAGCAGTATCGCCCACCACATCCAGTAGCACGCCACAGGTGAATTGCTTGCTGATGGAGCAGATGGGAACCCGCCGGGCTGCCGTGAATGGCCTGCCCTCGTCCAGATTGACATACCCCCAGGTCTGGCGCGTCAAAACCTCGCCATCCTTCACAATACCGACTGCCCCACCCGGCCCCTGGAACTGCTCAGGAAGAGTATCGAGCACATGTTGCAGACAGGAATGACGAGGCGTATTGGTCATAAGCGTTTTCTAGCAGGCTGTTGAAATGAACTGATCAATGCAGCTTCGTAACATCCATGCGAACCGTCCGGAGTATTTCTTGATCAAATTTTGATCGGTTATCGCCTGTTTCGGCCCAGTTTGGTCCGAAATCAGGCGTTTTGAGTGGCTTCTTCCGATCATCAGACGCACCTCTCCTGCTGATTGCGCATTCGGATCAGGTTCCAGCCGGTGAAGGTCAGCAAGAACATGTCGTTGACCCGCTCCTTGCCTCGGACTTTGACCTGGCGCATCTGGCCAATGGTCTTGGCCCAGCCAAAACCTTCTTCGATGCGCTTTCGGACTTTGAGGCTACTGGCGTAGCCGCTGTGGCGGGTCGTCCGGCCATCCAG
>DATGUI010000218.1:0-4416 GCA_035301405.1 Burkholderiaceae bacterium | reverse complement strand
ATGCTGATCCAGAGCAACTATTCCACACGGCTGTCTGCTGGCAGCATTGCAGCAGGCGGTACGCTGGGCATTCTCATTCCGCCCAGCATCATTCTGATTGTCATGGGGCCGCTGGTGGGCATACCGGTATCCACACTGTTTGCAGCAGCCGTCATTCCGGGGCTGATGCTCTCGCTGCTGTACATCATATATACGGTCATCCGTTGTCAGATGAATCCGGACCTGGGGCCTCCCGTCATTTACGATGGCCCGCCGCTTTCCTGGGGGCAGAAGCTGCAAGAACTGGCCATTGGTGTCATTCCCATAACCGTAATCATCATGGCCACCCTGGGACTGATTGTCGGCGGCGTGACCACTCCCACTGACGCCGCAGCGACCGGTGCCTTTGCTTCGCTTGTGCTGACTGTCGTTTACCGGCGTCTGAGCTGGAGCTCGTTGCGTCTGGCAGTCATGAAGACTATGGAGGTCAGCGCCTTCATCATGTTCCTGATTGGTGCGGCCAACTTTTTTGGTGCGGTCTTTGCACGCATGGGCAGTGGCCGGCTCATTACCGAAACCCTGATCAACATGCCGGTGGGGCCGCTGGGCATGCTGCTGCTCATGCTGTTTCTCATCTTTGTTCTGGGCGGCCCGCTGGAATGGATTCCCATCGTTCTGGTGGTGGTGCCCATTCTGCTTCCGGTGGCCGAAAGCCTGGGCTTTGACATCCTCTGGTTCAGCATTCTGGTCGCCGTCACCCTGCAGACATCCTGGCTGACACCGCCGCTGGCACTGTCTTCCTACTTCCTGAAGGGCGTGGTGCCGCAATGGAGCATGAAGGACATCTATCTGGGCATGATCCAGTTCGTCGGCCTGCAGATACTGGTTGTTTTCATATTGATCAAGTTTCCCATCTTCGTTCACTGGTTGCCACGCGTGACGGGGCTGTCTGATTGACTCATCATGCACAGGCATGAGCAAGAAAAGGAGGTGTTGTCCCCACTGCTGATTAAAAAGTCCATCACCAACAGGAACAAACAGGAGATAATTTCATGATAAATATGATGAAAACCAAGGTGGCAGGCGCCCTGTGCGTGTGCGTGCCATTACTGCTGGGAGGAGCGCCGGCTGCCAGCGTGGCTGCTGACGATGTCTACGAGTTCTCGATTCAGACAGCGGTGCCCAATGCCAGCCTGTACTTCAAGCTGCTCGAGCAGTTTTCCAAACAGATTGACCTCATGTCCGGTGGCCGGCTCAAGGCCGAAGTGCTGGCAGCCGGGTCGGTAGTGGGCCCCTTCGAGATTCTGGACGCGGTCAGTGACAACGTGGTAACCGCTGGCTACGTCTGGCCCAACTATTTTTCTGGCAAGCACTCGGCCTTCGTGCTGTTTTCCAACGCGCCCGCCAGTACCGGACTGGATCAGGCCAGCCTGGTATCGTGGTTTTATCGCGGTGGCGGCCTTGAGCTCTACCAGGAGTTGCTGGATGAAATGGACCTGAACGTCAGGCCGTTCATGGTGCAGCCCATGGGTCCCGACCCGCTGGGCTGGTTCAAGGAACCCATCGAAACCCTGGACGACTTCAAGAAAATGAAGTTCCGCTCGCCTCCAGGCATTCCGGGCGAAACCTATGAAGCCATGGGTATTTCGGCCGTCGGCCTGCCCGGCGGGGATATCGTCCCGGCGGCTCAACGGGGCGTCATTGATGCGGCCGAATGGATAGGCCCGGCTGATGATCGCAACCTTGGGCTGCAGAAGATCTGGAAATACTACTATCTGCAGGGCTTGCACCAGCAGACAGACGTTGGCCAGATCTATTTCAACGGTGATTTCTGGGACGATCTGCCTGATGACCTGCAGGAGATCATTCGGGTGGCAGCCAAGGCCAACATTGCCGACACGCTGGATGCCAACATCTATGACAACTCCATGGCCCTGCACGAGTTCATCGACAAGGAAAAGGTACACGTGCTGGATACGCCCGAAGAGTACTACACCGAGTTCATCCGCGAAGAAAAGAAAATCACGCAGAAGTACGCAGAAAAAGATCCTTTCTTCAAGACGGTCCTGGACTCTCAGACCGATTTCGCAAAAATGGTCTTTCCGTACCGTTCACGCATGCTGACCCTGCATGACAACATGCTCAAGGAAGCCCACGAAGCGCAGAAAGAAGAGTGATTGCGGTCCGCAAGCTAATAAAAAACTTTGGGCCGTGAATCAGGGCCCGCGTCAGCCATTGCATTTTGGCCCCGTCATGTGAACGGGGCATTTTTTGCGTGGACCAGGCCTTGAAATTTTTCTTGTGCACCCCATATTACCTTTATATAAAGTGTTGGGCAGGCAGCTGAATGTGCCTGTCCGGCGTTTCCACCACTGTAGTGAAATTTTTATAGAGGTTTGATATGGCAAGCAATCTGACACGCTTCAATCCCTTCGCCGATCTGGCCGATTTTGAAGCTTTCCGTAATTTTGATGATTTTTTCAACCGTTTTCCCGGTCGTCTCCAGGTGGCTGCACAGGCCGAGCAACCTCGACTCAATATTGACGTCACTGAAACAGCTGACGCCTATCAGGTCAAGGCCGAAGTGCCGGGTGTGGCCAAGGAAGATGTCAAGGTCTCCATCGAGGACAACATTGTCTCCATTCAGGTAGAAAAAAAGTCCGAAGACGTTGAAAAGGATGGTGAAACCGTGCTCCGGCGCGAGCGCTATCATGGCGTGCAGACACGGCGTTTCAGCCTGGCCAGCGATATTGATTCGGCTGCTGCCACGGCACGCTGCGACAACGGTGTTCTGGAGTTGACCCTGCCCAAAAAGGCCAACGATCAGGGCGCCCGTCTGCTGGATATTCAGTAAGCGCAACTTGACGTAATGGCAAGGTGCTGCCATCTTGCCTGACGGAACAAGACCGCCTCCGGAAACGGGGGCGGTTTTTTGTTGACCACTGCATTACTATGGCGTATTAGCCGCCGTAGCAGTCGCCGAGTCATCAGGAGCCTTATCAGGGTTGGCTGGTGTACTTCCTGGAGTATAGGGCTTGTCTGGTTTGTCGCCTGACGGGTCCGGTGAATCAGATTGTTGCAGCAGGTCAGCCAGCAGCCGAATGCCGGGTCCGGCATATTCGGGTTCGGCAATGACCAGATACAGCTGAGCGTAACGCAGTGCACCCTTGCGCAAATTCAGCGGCTTCAGGGCACCACTGGCCAACTCCTTGCGGATCATGGCTTCGGGATACCACGCAAACCCCAGACCCATGCAGGCTGCACGTATGGAAGTTGCCTTGTGGCTGACCGTCCACCGTGCTTCGGCTCCCAGCCAGCCGGCGTCATGCTGACGTTTTGGGCCTGAGTCCCGTATCACCAGTTGACGGTGGCGCTGCAGGTCAGTGTATTCGAGTGGCTCGTCTCCCTGATGCAAAGGGTGGCGGGGTGCCGCCACGGCAATGAATTTCAATGATATCAGTGGGTCCCCCACAAAGCCCTGGGGGACGATGGGGCTGATGGCCAGATCCACCTGCTTCTCCAGCAAGGCTTGGCTGGTGCCGCCCAGCACTGTTTCGTAGAGTTCAATCCGGGTGGTGGGGCGCTGGCTGGAAAAACGGTCCAGACACTCCAGCAACATCCAGGTCGGGTAAGCAATGTCGGCGGCCAGACGAATTTCTGGCTCCCAGCCTTGCGCCAGTTCGGCAGCGGCCTTTTCCAGTGCGGCGGCTTCCTCAAGCAATTGCATTGCTCGACGGTACAAAACCTTGCCCACATCAGTCAGGACGGCACGGCGACCCTGCATCGTAAAAATCTTGACATCCAGTTGGAACTCCAGTCGCTGGATGGCATAGGTAATAGTGGACTGGCTTTTATGGAGCTTTTCAGCAGCGCGGGCATAGCTGCCCGTCTGCACGATTTCACGCAGGACACGCCATTGTTCAAGTGTAGCGCGTGGAGCGGGTGATGCCATTGTCGTGTCGGAAGATGTATTCATCGTGTAATTCGATACAAAAGGCCAGTATTTTCACCTGGCAAATCGGTATTTTTGATATTAAAGTATAAACAGGTCAACACAATTTTTATCGGAGACCAGACAGTATGGGTTTATTGATAGACGGACAATGGACGGACCAGTGGTATGACACCACCAGTACGGGCGGGCGTTTCGTGCGTACCGAATCCCAGTTCCGCAACTGGATAACGCCCGATGGCAGGCCAGGCCCATCAGGCGATGGCGGGTTTCAGGCCGAGCCAGGACGCTATCATTTGTATGTTTCACTGGCTTGCCCCTGGGCCAATCGCACGCTGATCATGCGGGCGCTCAAGGGTTTGGAAGACATGATCACCGTATCCGTGGTCAATCCGTACATGGGCAAAAACGGCTGGACATTCGAACCAGCGCCCGGCGTGGTTGCCGATCCGGTGGGCCATGCCCGTTACATGTACGACGTGTAT
>DATGUI010000217.1:0-2058 GCA_035301405.1 Burkholderiaceae bacterium | reverse complement strand
CCCCTTGCAGGGCTTGTTGAGCCTTCTCGTTGGGGATTTCCAGCAGCTGCAAAATGACGGGCTGATCCGGGCCCAGCATTTCGCCAGAGGCAATACGAAACAGTAATGCATAGCCTATCTGGCCGGCTGCACCGGTGACGGCAACACGCATGGCGGGTTTAGTCATGAACAATCTCCTGGTCGGGAGGGTTGGAAAAAATATCGACGCCAAGGCACAGAACAAAGCGGGTGCCTCGAACCCTACAGTGTAATTCCTTTGCAGGTTTTGGTTCGGACCAGCGCCTGGTGATGCCAATGTCTTGGACAGAGGAACCGGTGTAACTTATATCATATATAAGACAAAAGACGTTAGACACCAAACTGGCTACGTGCCAAAATATGCATTATGTCGAATCAATTGTTATCCGAACTGGGTGCGACCTCGGCAACGGGGTCGGGCAGTGCTGCTTACAGCCCCTTGTACAAGCAAATCAAGCGTTTGCTGCTCAAGAGCCTGGACAAGGGTGAGTGGAAGCCCGGCGACGCCATCCCCAGCGAGATGGAGCTTGCCAGCCGCTTCCAGGTCAGTCAGGGCACGGTGCGCAAGGCCATAGACGAGCTCGCCGCCGATAATCTCCTGATCCGTCGCCAGGGCAAGGGTACCTACGTGGCCACCCACCAGGAGGCACGCGTCCGGTTCCGCTTTCTGCGCCTGACGCCGGATTCGGACGAACCCGCCGCGCCCAGCAGTCGTATACTGGAATGCACCCGGCTGCGTTCCCCGGCAGACATCGCCGGTTTGCTGCGTGTTCGCACGGGCGATCATGTCATCAACCTCAAGCGGCTGCTGTCTTTTGGGGGCGTACCCATCATCCTTGACGACATCTGGTTGCCTGGCAATGTGTTCAAGGGCATGACAAAAGACAGCATCCAGAGCAATACCAGCCCGCTGTATGCGCATTTTGAATCTGTCTACGGGGTAAGCATGGTCAGCGCCGACGAGAAAATCAAGGCGGTCGCTGCAACCGGCCAGCAAGCCGACGCCCTGCAGGTGGCTGTGGGCACCCCCTTGCTGTTTGTCGAACGGGTCTCGTCTACCTACGGCGGTAGGCCCATGGAGGTCCGTCGGGGCCTTTATGTAACGGAAGTTTTCCATTACAGAACGTCGCTTAATTGATCAATGTCGTGTGTCGCCATTTGATCAGCACGGTGCAAATGAGCGAAAATGCTGTCGTGTTCAGTAATAATTGTTTGTCATTTTTGAGGCTACCATGTCCGAACCAGCTTCCAGACCGCGGCCGCAGTTCCGCAATCTCAGTCTTTCCCAGATACTGTCTTACCGGCTTCCCCCGGCAGCCAAGACGTCCATCCTGCACCGAATCAGTGGTGTCTTGTTGTTTCTGGCCCTGCCGCTGGTCGTGGTACCGCTCTTCGCGCACAGCATTACCTCGCCTCAAAGCTTTGCCAGCATGGCTCAGTGGGCAGGTCATCCCCTGAGCAAGCTGATCTTCCTCGTCCTGATCTGGGCGTACATGCATCATTTCTGTGCGGGCATCCGGTATCTTACGCTTGATATGCACATCGGCAACGATCGCGAGCCGTCACAGCGTTCCGGCGTCATGGTGCTGGGCATCAGCCTTGCGCTTACCTTCATCTTTGCTCTCAAGCTTTTCGGGGTCTGGTAATGACTGCACAAAAAAATATCGGTACCCGACGTCTGGTTGTCGGCGCGCACTACGGTACATTCGATTTCATCGTCCAGCGCATGACAGCCGTCATCATGATTGTCTACACGCTGATCCTGTTCCTGGGATACCTGTTCACTCCTGACATGAACTTCCATTCCTGGCAGCGGCTGTTCACCTTCACTGTGGGGCCCTTGCCAGTGGGCCAGCTGCTTGCCACGCTGGCATTCCTGTCCGTGTGCTGGCACGCGTGGATCGGCATGCGCGATGTCTGGATGGACTACATCCGCGGTGCTGGCCTGCGTCTTGTCCTGCAGACACTGACTGTGCTCTGGCTGTTTGGCACTGTTGTCTATTTTGTTAAATCTCTCTGGAGCGTATAAGCCGTGGCTGC
>DATGUI010000216.1:0-22482 GCA_035301405.1 Burkholderiaceae bacterium | reverse complement strand
CAGCGTGACCCGGTAGCCTCGCACGGCCCAGGCATGAGCAAGCGTGGTAGCCACGCGTTCTGCCCCGCCTGCGTTAAGGGTTCCGACAAAAAACAGGATGTTCATGCAAGCAGCTCGTCCCACAGGCGCATTATTGTCTCCGGTGCATAGCGCTCTCTGACCATCCGGGCCTGCTGTCCCAGCTCCTTGCGCCATGCCGCATCAGCCATCAGTGCGGCCAATTGTCTGGCGAGCGCGTCCGGATCGTCTGCCGGCTGGACCAGCAGGCCGTCCACACCATGAGAGATGATTTCACGTGGCCCCGTATCACAATCCACGGCAACCACTGCCCGTCCGCTGGCCATGGCCTCGAGCAGGGTGTTGGAGAGCCCTTCGGCCCGTGAGCTCAGTACATAGATGTCAGCTGCCTCATACCAGTCTGTCACATTGCCAACCCGACCTGGAAGGGCCACACGGTTCGTCAATCCAGTCTGGCTGATCTGGGCCTCCAGCGTGGAGCGTTCAGCCCCCTCCCCCAGTATCACGAGATCCCACCCGGGAAAGCGATCTGTAAGGCTGGCAAAAGCGGTAATCAGCCGGTCAAAGCCCTTGATGTAATGCAAGCGGCCAACAGCCAGCAACATCTGGCGGCCATTTTCAGGGGGCAGCAATACGTCGGAACGCGATGCCGGAACCGGCCATTGAACAGCATTGGGAATGACCGCCAGTGTGGCGTCAGGGATCTCCTTGCGTAGCCAGGCTGCCGTCTCGTCGGTCAGGGCAACCACTGTTTTTGCACGGGGATAAGCCCAGCGACGCAACCGTTGCCAGAAGGGAGGCAGCGGCTGCGCCGGGGGATGGGTGTGCTCACTGGCAACAATCGGGTATCGCTGACCTAGCGAGGCCACGATGGCAAGCATGGAAGTGGTGGGCATGATGCCCAGTACAACGGTAGGCCGGACCCGACGCAGCGTACGCCTCAGCCGCTCTAATCGCCGGATGTTGCTGAGGACCGCCGTGACGGGGCCTGTGGTGTTCTTTGCGGTATGCAGGGCGATGCGCGCAACCTTGTCATGCAACACATAGACATCACTTGAGGCGGCCGTCTGGGTAATCACGGTGGCCTGCCGCCCGGACTCCACCCACCATCGTGCCAGGTCTGCGGCGACCCGTTCGGCACCGCCTGCTCTCAGCGAGTGCACGACAATAACCAGATGGGAAGGTTCGGGCTCTTTCATCGCGAGACTCTCGGGCAATCGGCCGTCTCACCGCAGCCGTGTCCTGGCCCTGTCATGTGCAACGGTGCACGCGGCGCCGGGATTACCGCAAAAACTGCGTATACCAGGGCATGGCTACCTCGAGCCCCTGGACAATATTGTGCAGTGGCTGGTAGCCGAGTTCCTGCTCGGCCTTGCTGACATCGGCCTGGGAATGACGGACGTCTCCGGGCCGGAAATCAGAATAAACAGGCGAACGATCGTACGTGATGCCCTGCTGTTGCAAGGCGGCAGAGAGATAATGGAATAACTCGTCCAGCGAGGTGCGCTGGTTGCAGGCCACGTTGAACACTTGGTGTGTACCCGGTGCCTGGCTGACTGCCGCCAGAATATTGATTTGCACGACATTGTCAATGAAACAGAAATCGCGACTGGTCTGGCCGTCACCGTGAATGACGACTTCCTGTCCGCGAATCATGGCCGCAATCCACTTGGGAATGACGGCTGCGTACGCCCCTTCGGGATCCTGACGGCGCCCGAACACGTTGAAGTAGCGCAGGCCCACGCTCCCCAGCCCATAGCAGCGTGCAAACACATCGGCATAGAGCTCGTTGACGTATTTGGTCACGGCGTAGGGTGACAAGGGCTTGCCTATGGTTTCCTCCACCTTGGGCAGAGCCTCGTGGTCGCCGTAGGTAGAGCTGGACGCTGCATAGACAAACGACCCGGGCTTGGCCTCTTGTGCCGCAACCAGCATGTTCAGGAATCCTGTTACGTTGATATCGTGTGTGGTCTGTGGATCGGCCATGGAACGCGGCACCGACCCCAGGGCAGCCTGATGCAAGACATGATCCACACCGTGCATGGCCTTTTTGCAATCATCGGGATTGCGGATATCGCCGTCATGAAAGACAAACCGGCCCCACTGCTCAGCACTGACCGATGCCTGGATCTCATCCAGATTATGCTGGTGACCGGTCATGAAATTATCAAGACCGACGACACTCTGATCAAGCAGCAGCAATGATTCCACCAGATTGGAGCCAATAAAGCCCGCACAACCCGTCACCAGCCAGGTGGCCGGCTTTTCCCTCAATTGATCGAGTGTCTGCTGATAACGTGTACTCATGTTGTGTTTTCACCTTGTTGGTTGATGAACTACAGGCGCAGGTCTGCCTCGCTGGCATCGAAGACGTACTTCAAATCGTAAAGTACGTGATTGGCCTTGCCGAGACGCCGGATGCCCGCCACCCCGATATCGACAAACTCCTGATGACCGACGGCCATGATGATGCCGTCATAACTGTCCGCTTCTGGCTCGACGACCAGATCAACCCCGTAAGTGTTACGGGCCTCATCGGCATCCACCCATGGATCGCAGATGTCTGCCTGAATGCTGTATTCGGCCAGCTCCTTGAGGATATCGACCACACGGGTATTGCGCAGATCCGGGCAATTTTCCTTGAAGGCCAGCCCCATGATCAGCACGCGGGCGCCCTGAACCTGGATGCAGCGCTTGACCATGGCCTTGATCAGTTGGGAGGCCACATAGGCGCCCATGTTGTCGTTCAGCCGGCGCCCGGCGAGAATGATCTCCGGATGGTAGCCAATCGCCTGCGCCTTGTAGGTCAGGTAGTAAGGATCCACCCCGATGCAGTGGCCGCCAACCAGGCCAGGCCGGAACGGCAGGAAATTCCATTTGGTCTCGGCTGCTTCCAGTACTGCCTGGGTGTCAATGCCCATGCGATTGAAAATCAGCGCCAGCTCGTTGATCAGGGCAATATTGACATCCCGCTGGGTGTTTTCAATCACCTTGGCCGCCTCGGCTACCCGGATGGATGCGGCCTTGTGCGTGCCCGCCGTGATGATTTCCGCGTACAGGTCATCAACCAGATCAGCCACCTCAGGCGTTGACCCAGAAGTCACCTTGCGAATCATGTTTACGCGGCGGGTCTTGTCACCCGGATTGATGCGCTCGGGACTGTAACCGGCGAAAAAGTCCTCGTTGAAGCGCAAGCCGGATACGGCTTCCAGCACCGGCACACAGTCTTCTTCCGTTGCACCCGGATAGACCGTGGATTCATAGATGACGATGTCGCCCTTCTTCAACACCTTGCCGATGATTTCACTGGCACGCAAAAGTGGTTCGATATCGGGCTGCTTGTATCGATCTATCGGTGTGGGCACCGTCACGATATATGTGTTGGCATTGGCCAGATCGGACGATTCGCTGGTATATGACAAGCCCGTTGCCTGCTTGAGATCTTCGGACTCGACTTCGCGCGTGCGGTCTTCGCCGCTGCGCAACTGCTGAATGCGATCAGCCGCGATATCGAAGCCCACCACGGAACGTTTCTTGCCAAACTCGACGGCCAACGGCAACCCTACATAACCCAGGCCAATAACGGCCAGTTTCAACTGGTGCACCTGCAAAGTGAATCTCCTGAGCGGACGTGCGCCTGAACGTGGCGCACCATGGTTAAATTTTAACGGCTCGCCAAATCGAGGGGGAATGATTCATTTGGCGCGCTCCTGCTCTTCGCGCCCGATCAGTGGCAGCGACAACCATGCCGGCTGCCGCCAGGACACCAGACGCCGATACAACCATATATATACTGAGGCAAACAAGAGCAGGCTGGCGCACAGTGCCCAGGCATTGTCCCACCACAGCGTGGCAGGCACCAGACCGATCAATGCCAGCACCCATAGATACGGTGAAGTCATGGCGTTACACATTTCGGACGGCTGGTGGGTACCGTGCGGGTAGCTGGCGCGCACCACCCGCCGAAAAATCAGCTGATGCAGGTGCAGGGCATCAGGCTGGTCAACCGGCGTACCTCGTATGACACGGCGCCTCCAGATGGAGAACAGGGTTTCAAATACCGGATAAAACAGCACGGCCAGTGCATACACGGGCGAGACAGTGGGATTGCGTATTACCAGTTGTACCGCCAGTTGCGCCAGCATGAAGCCCAGAAAATAGGCACCCCCATCGCCCAGAAATACGCGACCGTAAGGAAAATTCCACACCAGAAATCCCAGTGTGGCACACACCAGCGACACGGCAATCAGAAAGATCGGCAAATCCCCAACCTGCCATGCCACCAAGGCCAGCGACGTCGCCATCAACGTGGCAACCATGCCGGCGAGTCCGTTCATGCCGTCCACGATATTGAGCGCGTGCGTGCATCCGCCAACAGCTATCATGCTGAAAATCAGGGACACGGGCCAGAACGACAGCAACCAGTTGGCCCAGCTCATCCCGACGCGGGTCAGGCCACCCAGCAACCACCAGGCGATGGCTGCAGACAGAAATGCGGCCAGCAAACGCTTGCTTGCGCCGACATCTTTTGTCACATCTTCGATCAAGCCCGCCATAAAAACAGGGAGTGCCGAAATAAACAACACGGGCCACAACCAGGTAAGCGTGAAGTTGCGCGGCCCCACAACCAGCAGCCCGGCAAGTGTCCCGGCCACCACCGCCAACCCACCCACCCGTGGAGCGGCTCGTCCATGCATGGCTTGTGGCTTGTCCATGTCAGTGTCGCCTGTAAAGCTGCTATGCCATCTTTCGGACGCAACAATCAGACCACCAACCATGAAGGCCACAATGCCAATGGTCAGCCAATTGAACGATGCGACTACGTCAGGCACAAGACAGGCTCCTTGAAACAAACTTCTGGCCCGGCACAGAGGTCAGGCAGGCGGACTCTTTATTATGCCGATCAGGTGTAACAGCAATTCGACAGTCTGCGGCTAATTTGCAACAAACGATAAGCCATTCACGGCAAAACGTGCGATCAACGCGACAAAAAAGAAAATATGTGGTAGATAGAGAAGGCAAAAAAAAGCCCGAGATCAAAAGACCTCGGGCCAAATCCACCAAAGGAGGAGGGTGGAGGAGACAACCTTGGCATGTCGGGCTACCAGGCAATTTGCCGAGCCTTGGTGTGTTTGATCTGCTGGTTGGCAGACTGTGTTCTTGCACCGTTTCGACATCCGATAACTGAAGTATACAAGCTTTTTTTGTGCAATGCAAGATGGATGTTTTTCCTGCCTTGCGAAGCCGGTTCCGTGTGGTGTTCTCTGATGAACTTCACTGGAACAACTCCAACGGTTCTAAGTATAAACCCTAATCAATAACTGTGTCAATCAGAGCCGGTAAGCCGTGGTCGTCATGACCTTGGACATGGCTTTCATGGCCAGCTTGACGGGCAGGGGAAGCTTGCTGGCGCCGTGGTCTTCTGCCGTGGTCCGGTGCTCGATCTCATCATCACGCATTTGCTCCACGATGGCACGAGAGCGCGTGTCTGCAGGGGGCAGGCTGTCCAGGTGGCTATCGAGATGGGCCTCTACCTGCCTTTCGGTTTCGGCCATGAAGCCCAGGTTGTAAGGGATGCCCGCCCGGCTGGCCAGCACGCCCAGGGAGAAGGAGCCGGCATACCAGAGCGGGTTGAACACACTGGGACGACTGGACAGTTCGGTCAGGCGGTCCTGACACCAGACCAGGTGGTCCACTTCTTCCACCGCCGCGTGCAACAGAAGGTCTTTGATTGCTGCATCGCGACATAACAATGCCTGACCACGATAAAGCGCCTGGGCGCAGATCTCTCCGACGTGATTGACCCGCATCAGTCCGGCGGCATGGCGGGCATCCGCATCGGACAGCACTGCGGCATCATCGGCCTCCTGCGCAAGCACATCGGCCGGATTGGGACGCGAGGCGGGAATGGTGCCCGAAAGGACTTGCAGTGCATGCCCGATTTCAGTGAGCACGCCGTCTAGTGCGCCAGGCTGACGCATGGCCTGGTCGGATGAAGAAATGGGATTGATGGAGGGGTTTGCGTTAACAGGCATAAACAGGGCTTGAAAAGTTATGAATCTTGGTCCGGTACGGTCTGATCTTGCTCACGAAGACGGCGACGGTGATGCACGACTTCGATCAGCGCCCACGATGCCGGAAGCAATACTGCCAGTATAACCAGACCGCGTCCTGCCCAGACCTGATCATCCAGCAGATAAAAGTTGCACAGGCGATTGGTGCTCTCTTGATAGAGCATGCCTGCAATGGCGCTTGTCCAGCAGAATCCACCCAGAAAGAAGACACGAATCACGGGGTGAGCCCGATGCCATGATGGCATCAGTACCATGCCGGCCACCAGCACACTGGCAAATTTGGCAAAGGCAACGGGGCCATGAAGGAGTACATCATCCAGCGCCTTGGGAATCATCCAGAACATGCCTGTCAGTGTGGCAAGAAGCAGGCCGGACATGCCGTAGGTATTGATCTCTTTGCCCACGCCGTACAGGCGCTGCCAGAAGCGCGAGGTGGCAGAGAGGCGCTCAAGCGCGTGTGTGAGCTGGTTTCCCAGCCACACACCCGTGAGCATGATCAGGGGAATATGAAGCAGCATCTGGCGTGTCATGGTTTGTTCGAAGTCTTTTCTGAACAACACCAGGATGGCAAGCAGGGCCCACGGCAACGGACGCAAAAACCAGGCCGGCACGGAGAAACGCCGCTGCATCAGGACAAGGGCGCTTCCGTGCGTCCGGATTGTCGCGCTGCGTAGTACAGGACCACATCCGCGTTATCAATATCGACGATGCGGGTCAGATGGCCGTCGGCGGTCACCACATGGTAGGCAGTATTGTGTTCGAACTGCCCCAGTGGGGCGGGCACGACAATAATGCCAAAGCGTTCCAGCAGCTGTTTCCGTGCGTCGTCTTCCACAGCCAGAATGGCCTGCCAGATGGCCGGATCGGCCTGCATGCGCTTTTGATAGCGACCCAGCCATTCTGCTGTGTCGCGCGGATCAAAACTGATGCTGATCAACCGCACCCGGTCCTGCAGCCCCTGTTTGCGAATGGCCGCCTGCAATTGCTGAAATTCGTCTGCCATCTGGATGCAGACCGAGGTGCACCGGGTAAACATGAAGTTGACGATGGCAATGCGGCCATCGTCTTCCAGGATATCGGCCAGCATGGGCTGGCTGCCATCGGCCAATTCCATGCGCGCATCCGGCAGTGCGGCAGGCTGACGCACAATGGCTTGCCGGCGCGCCGCCTCCGTGGTGAGCACGGTCAGGCCATCTGTTTGTGTGTAGACTGCCCACCCCCCAAAGAGGAGAATCAGGACAGCGGCAAGAATGGTCTTCATGGGAGGTGCGCCGGATTGCGCTATTTCAGTTCATTCAGCAACGCGTTGAGGTCTTCATCACCGTTCCAGGGTACATCGCGATCGGCATGGGCTTCGCGCTGTTCCTCGATCAGATCGACCTCAACCGCGCTGGCATCATTGCCAAAACTGGTGCGCAGGTGGGTGGCCAGCGCTGCCATTTCACCATCGCTGAACTTGTCGCCGAAGGGCGGCATGTCTCCATCGTAGACATCATCGCCAACGGTGAGTTCACCGTGTACCCCGTGCAGCAGGATCTGGACGAGTACGGCCGGCTCGCCTACCACCCATTCCGAATCACCGAGAGGCGGGAAGGCGCCCGGCACACCCTGCCCTTCGGCCTGATGGCAGGCCACGCAGTTGGCTGCATAAAGCTTGCCGGCATCAATGTCCGTATCGTCCCCGGCGCTGGCGTGCTCAAAGTCCGCCAGGCTGCGCCGATCCCCAAAGGATGGCGGGGCATCCTGATGCGTGATCCAGATGTAGCCCACGGCCCACAGGAACAAGCCGGCAATGATCCCCAGTACCAGCCAGGGGACGGGTCGATTGCCTTCCCACGGTTCGGGCATTTCGCGCTGCTGCGCTTCCAGTTTTTTGGATGACTCAGACATGATGTTTCTCTGCGACGGGCCAATCAGCGCAATTCAGCTGCTGGCTCGATAGGATAGGTGCGATCAAGAGACAGCAGATATTCGACCAGATCCAGTGCCTCGGGCTTGGCCACCACCACCTGGTTGACGGGCGCAAACGAAGCGGGAAGCTTGAGGACCTTGTCGCCCTCCTCGGCTTCATCCTTGACCTCGAACAGATAGGGATAGGACGGCATGATGCTGTCTGATACGTATGCCCGGGGCTGGTAGAGATGGCCCAGATGCCAGTCGGCACTGGGCTGGCGGGCACCAATGTTGAGCAGGTCGGGCCCGGTGCGCATGGTGCCGAGCAGATGGGGCGTATCGTAGTAATAGTCGGCGGCCACCGGTGCCCTGCCCCAGCCGCGCTCGGCATCGGGTGCCTGCGCCCGCGCCCGCGGCTGCTGGGTATGGCAGTACACACAGCCATTGGCAATGTACTGCTGGCGCCCGCGCAACTCTGTGGAGGTGTAGTCCTTGAGCCCCTCGGGCGGCTTGATGTCGGAGAGCTGCAGATAGGGAACAATAACCAGGGCGGAAATGGCAAGCGCCAGCGTCACCATGGCCCCACTGAGCAGTTTGTATTCGTTTTCCATGGTTCTTCTCAGGCCTCCGGTGTTGCAGTTTGCGCAGCCAGACGCTTGTCATGCCACAAGGCTGCACCGTGACGTCGCTTGCCGGAGCGCAGCGCCATGATGGCAAAGTGCATGGCAAAAACCAGGTGACCCAACGTCATGAGTCCACCACCGACGGTACGGGATTCCAGATAGGGTAGGGTCAGCCGCACGCTATCCATGAAGGGCACGTCGGCATCCAGCATGGCCAGCCCCTGGAGCCAGCCGCCAATGGTCAGCCCCACGAAATAGATGGCAAACCCAACGACAACCAGCCAGAAATGCACGGCAATCAGCCGGGGGTAGGGCCACTCCCAGGCCATGACGCGTGGCATCACGAAGTAGATGGCACCGAACATGACGAGCGAGAAGAAGGCATAAAGCCCCAGATGCGCGTGGGCCACCGTGAAGTGGGTAAAGTGGGTAATGGTATTGATGCTGCGCAAGGCCTCGAATGACCCCTGCACGGAGCTCAGGGTGTACATCATGCCGCCCAGCACGATAAAGCGCAGGGTCGGCGAATAGATGAGTGTCTTGAAGTGATGCCGCATGGTCAGGTGCTGGTTCACGGAAAACGCCAGCACCGGCACGATCATCATCATGCTCTGCACGATGGAAAGCGTGATCATCCAGCCCGGCACCGGACCACCAATCAGGTGGTGCCCACCCACCTGGCCGTAGAAAAACGCCAGGGCCCAGAAACCGATCAGGGACAGGTTGTAAGACTGAATGGGCCGGCCGATGATCTTGGGCAGAAAATAATACACACTGGCCAAGGCCACCGGCGTGTAGAACAGGCCCAGCACGTTATGGCCAAACCACCAGTTCATGGCTGCCTGCTCGACCCCGAAGTGCAGGACCGGCAGGTTGCCCACCAGAAACAGGACAGGAAACCAGAACAGTGCCGCCCCCATGTACCAGATCGATACGTAAAGATGATCGACACGCCGGTTCTGCAAGGTAAATACCAGGGGCAGGCCAATCAGGGCCCCGCCCGCAACGATTAACACGTCAATCTGCCAGGGCATTTCCAGCCACTCCAGCCCATCGGAAAAACCGGCCGCCACTGCGCCCAGCCCCGCAATGAGGCCGGCGTTCCAAAGCATGGCACCAAGCAAGGCAAAGCGCCCGCCGTGCAATGGCGTCTTGAGCAGGCGTGGCAAGGTCCACATGGCAATGCCAAATGCCGCCATGGGCGCCCAGCCATAGGCCACCATGTTCAGGTGCAGGGTACGGATACGACCAAACGTCAGCCAGGCATACTCGGCAAGAAAGTCAGGGTTGTGCAGCTTGTAGGAGCTGAGCAGACCCGCCGCCGAAGCCAGCACCAGCCACGCCACGGCACACGACAGAAAGACAAAGGTGACGTAGGACGTTGATTCGTCGGCCGCGATGCGGTCCTCCAGCTCCTGAGCCTTGCGCTCATCGCTGACAGCATCGTCAATGGGCGTGTGGGTGGCATCGACGGTACGTTGCAGGGCAGCATGCTGCGCGGTCGTGGCAGCGGGCTCTTCAATGGTGCCGATTTCACCCTCGGAAAAAATGACAGTAGCGGCAGCGGGGTTGTCATCAAAAATCCGGTGACGTAATGACCAGATAAAGAAGAACAGCCCCGTTACCGACAAAATGAAGGCGAGCAGCAATACGGTAACGTTTGACACAATCGTTTCCAGAAAATGAAGAATGTCGGATTCGGATACTCAAGCTGGAAAGGCGCCCTGACGTGGCCATCGCAGGGTGGGCCCTTCCGAAGTCATGAAATGTTAGAACGTAAAGTAGCCGGCGTCAGTGTTCCCCCCATAGCCGACATGGGTTTTGAATTGACCACCCTGTCCTGGCCTTGGCAGCAGTTCGGGCGCCCGGCTTGTGTCATAATTGAGGGTTCCACCGCATTGCGGCAACCGTGGCCGGCATCCTGACAACCGGCAGCCCTGAGACCCACTCATCATCATGCAGCAGTACGAACAGCTCATGCGCCATGTCCTTGAGCATGGCATCAAGAAATCAGACCGTACCGGCACTGGCACGCTGTCGGTATTCGGGCACCAGATGCGCTTTGACCTGTCCAGGGGATTCCCTCTGGTCACCACCAAGAAACTCCATACGCGCAGCATCTTCATTGAACTGCTCTGGTTTCTGCGCGGGCTTTCCGACGCTCGCTGGCTGCAGGAACGCGGTGTGTCCATCTGGGACGAATGGGCGGGCCCGGACGGTGACCTGGGCCCCATATACGGCGTGCAGTGGCGGTCCTGGCCTACACCACAGGGCGAACACATCGATCAGCTGGCACAGGTCATCGAGCAAATCAAGCATCAGCCGGACTCCCGCCGCCTTATCGTCTCTTCCTGGAATGTGGCAGATCTTCCCGACATGGCCCTGCCGCCCTGTCACGCCCTGTTCCAGTTCTACGTTGCCGACAACCGGCTGTCCTGCCAGCTTTATCAGCGCAGTGCCGACATCTTTCTGGGTGTGCCGTTCAACATTGCCAGCTACGCCCTGCTGACCCACCTGGTGGCCCAGCAATGCGATCTGGACGTCGGCGACTTCATCTGGACCGGAGGCGACTGCCATCTCTACCTCAATCATCTGGACCAGGCCAGGGAACAGCTCTCCCGCACGCCCTTTCCCTATCCCGAGCTTCGCCTGTTGCGCCGTCCCGGCAGCCTCTTCGACTACGAGTACGAGGACTTTGAAATCGTCAACTACCAGGCGCATCCTCACATCAAGGCGCCGGTAGCGGTATAGCGGCACGGCCCATGCCATCTCCTGTCATCCAGATTGTCGTTGCCTACAGCCAGAACCGGGTCATCGGACACAACGGCGGCATGCCCTGGCAACTGCCTTCCGACCTGGCCCATTTCAAGCGGGTCACGCTGGGGTATCCCATCATCATGGGCCGCAAGACGTGGGAATCCATCGGCCGTCCCTTGCCCGGACGGGCCAATCTGGTGGTCAGCCGGCAACCGGAGCTGGTGCTTGACGGTGCCAGCGTTCATCCCAGTCTTGGCCACGCCCTGCAAGCCTGTGATAATGTTGAACGTATCAGTGTGATTGGCGGCGCACAGATTTTCTCACTGGCACTGCCCCTGGCAGACGAGATCATTGCCACGGAAATCCATGCCAGCATGCCCGGAGACACCTGGTTTCCCGAGCTCGATCCGCGCCAGTGGGAAGAAACCGACCGTCAGTCACAACCACCGGAAAACGCGCTTTCCTTCGATTATGTGTGGTACAGAAAACGCTGACACACCGTACAATAGAAGGCTGGCGCCGTTCGCCGTTTCAATTCGTTTCTGTTTTTCGTGAGGTCCCACCATGAGCCGTCCAGATTTAACCAATCTGTGGATGCCGTTTACGGCAAACCGTCAATTCAAGTCCAACCCTCGCCTGCTGGCCGAAGCCAAAGGCATGCACTACACCACCGTAGACGGCAAACAGGTACTGGACGCCACATCGGGCTTGTGGTGTGTCAACGCCGGCCATGGTCGTCAGGAAATCATTGATGCCATCAGCCAGCAAACCGCCAAACTGGACTATGCGCCCAGCTTCCAGCTCGGACACGAAGACTCGTTCCGCGCCGCAACCGCCGTTGCCCGCCTCATGCCCGAAGGCATGGATCGCATCTTCTTTACCAACTCGGGCTCGGAGTCTGCCGATACCGCACTCAAGATCGCGCTGGCCTACCATCGTGCCAACGGAGAGGCCCATCGCACCCGCTTCATCGGTCGCGAGCGCGGCTATCATGGCGTCGGTTTTGGTGGCATCTCGGTAGGCGGCATTTCCCCCAACCGCAAGACCTTTGCCTCCGCGCTGCTGCCCGGTGTGGATCACATGCCCCACACCCACAGCCTGGAACACAACGCGTTCACGCGCGGCCAGCCCGAGTGGGGCGCCCACCTGGCCGATGAACTCGAAAACATCATTGCCCTGCACGATGCCTCCACCATTGCCGCCGTCATGGTCGAACCCATGGCCGGATCGGCGGGCGTGCTGTTGCCGCCCAAGGGCTATCTCGAGCGCCTGCGTGCCATCACCGAAAAACATGGCATCTTGCTCATCTTTGATGAAGTCATTACCGGTTTTGGTCGCCTGGGTGCCGCCACGGCCAGCGACCTGTTTGGCGTCAAGCCCGACATCATCACCATGGCCAAGGGCATCAGCAACGCTGCCGTACCTGCAGGCGCAGTGGCCGTACGCCGCGAAATCCACGATACCGTCCTGGAAGCGGCCGCCAGCGGCATCGAGTTCTTCCATGGTTATACGTACTCGGCCCACCCCCTGGCCACGGCTGCCATCATGGCCACCCTTGACATCTACGAAAACGAGCAGCTGTTTGCCCGCTCGGCAGAGATGGCACCGCGCTTCGAAGATGCCGCGCATGCGCTCAAGGGCCAGCGCCACATCATTGACATCCGCAACATGGGTCTGGTCGCCGGCATCGAGCTGGAGTCCCGCCCCGACGCCCCTGGCGCACGGGCTGCAGAAGTCTTCCAGAAGGCATTTGATGAAGGCGTCATGCTGCGCTACACGGGCGACATCATCGCCATGTCACCGCCGCTGATCATCAAGGATCAGGAAATTGACCAGATCTTCGATACCCTGTCAAAAGTGTTGAAAACGGTCGACTGACCACCGCAACACCCGGGCCTGCACTGTGCGGGCCTGGCAGCACACAACAATAATTTCGGGTATCAGGCGCGCGGCAGGGTCACGCCTCGCTGGCCCTGGTACTTGCCGCCCCGGTCTTTATAAGAGACCTCGCACTCCTCGTCGCTCTCGAAAAAAAGCATTTGCGCACAACCTTCGCCTGCATAGATCTTGGCCGGCAAGGGGGTGGTATTGGAAAACTCAAGCGTGACGTAGCCTTCCCATTCGGGCTCCAGCGGCGTGACATTCACGATAATGCCGCAACGTGCATAAGTGCTTTTTCCAAGGCAGACGGTCAGCACACTGCGCGGAATGCGAAAGTATTCTACCGTTCGCGCCAGCGCAAACGAATTGGGCGGAATAATGCAGACATCGCCCGTGTAGTCGACAAAAGACTTCTCGTCGAATGCCTTGGGATCGACAATCGTGGTGTTGATGTTCGTGAAAATCTTGAACTCATTGGCACAGCGCACATCGTAGCCGTAGCTGCTGGTCCCGTAACTGACGACACGCCTGCCATCCACGGCACGAACCTGTCCGGCCTCGAACGGCTCGATCATGCCTGCGTTTGCCTGCTCGCGTATCCAGCGATCATTCTTGATAGACATAGTATTTCCCTGAAAAGTGAGCTGCATTTTAGCGCAAGGATGATCATGACGCGTCCCGGTGCCGAGCCGATCATTCACGTGAAAACCACCGGTGAATGATAGCAAGTCCATTGACGGTTCCCACACTGAGCTCCGCCGCCACACCGCGCATGAGGCGATAGGAAATACGCCCCACCGTACCGGTATCCGACAGGCCCTGCCGTACGCTCACGGAAAAGTCGCTTGATAACGCCTTGGTGGCCACAATGAACTGACGCTCCAGTTCGCTGGCCCCATCATTCAGGCCACTGACGACACTTTCTGCCGGCAATATACTGCCGACACTGCCTATTTCACCCGAACGCAGCGTGATCTCGTCTATGCCGAACTTGCGATAAAACGGCTCGCCGCCACCCAGAAAGGCTGTCCCCACCGAGACCAGCAAGGCCATGTCCCCTTCGGACTCATCGGGCCCGTGACCAAAGAGCAACCAGGACAGTTTTTCCACCTCACTGACATCCGGATAGGAAACCAGGTCGATACGCGGCTTCTTGCCCGTCCCGGCAACCCTTACCCCGGCTTCCACGGCCAGACCCGTGCGCAGCGCTTCAATGTTGAGCACCGGATTGGCAATGTCCCCCTGGAAAGTGACGGTGCCCCGGCGCAGCTGCAGGCGCTGCCCATAGGCTTCGATGGCGCCACCACGTGTACGCAGGGCGCCCATGCCCGTGAGCTTGTTGTCCACCATGATGACCCGCAGGCTGCCGACCAGGCCCGAATCCACCCCGTAGCCGGTCAGATAGAAACGGGGGCCGAGATCCACTTCGATGTCCATGGAGATGTCCATGGGCACGTCAACCTCTTCGTCCGGGTCTTCATCCCCCCGAATGACCACCACATCGCCGTCCACGCTGGCCACGCCACCCAGCATGTCCAGATCAAACCAGCCGGCATCTGCGGTGACCTTGCCGGTAATGTTCAGCGACGGCAGCGCGGCGTCCAGATGCACCTCGCCGCTCATCATGGCAAAGCGATCGGCACGCTGCAATACTGGAAAACGATGCAGCTCGACATCTACCTTGCCGATCATGTCAGCCAGCCCCCACTGACCTGTGGCCTTCAGCCAGCCGTCTTTCGCGTCTTCCTGAGTGGTAATCCATTCTGCCGTTCGTGCCTCCTTGGGGGTGACCCGCAGACTGGCAGGGAAGGACAGCTCATCAAGAATCAGCTGATCATTATCCAGGCGTGCAATCAGGGTGCCATCCAGCAGACGCATGCCGTCATCAATGCGCACCACTTTCAGGTCGGAGCCGTTGATGGTGCCCTGCCCTTGCCAGCTACCATCCAGCCGGGCTTCGATGCTGGCGTCCGCCTTCAGTTCGCCACCAAAATCCAGCTCATCCCCGGTAAACAGACTCACCCAGGCGAGATCTTCGATATCGGCCTGGACATCTGCTGTCAGCGTATCATTGGGGTTGAGGCCGAAACCGCCGTCAGCAAAACGTCTCAGGGGCGCAGCCAGCCGCGCATGCAGCTGACCCATCTCGGCAGTCACCACGTCCAGATCGGCATCGATACGCGCATTGCCTCCATCGGTGGGACTGGCACGCACCTGCAGGCCCAGGCCCTCCAGACCCAGCGGAATGCGTTCGGCACCGGGAATGACCACATCACCGGACAACCGTTGCACATCCAGCTGGCCACTGATGGTCTGATAGAAGGTCATGTCCCACTGGGCTGCCAAGGCCAGATCACTGACTGCACGCCGTTCTTCATCGTTTACCTTGACGCGCCCCCGCCAATTCCGGCGCCGGTTTTCACGTTCGGCGCCGAACTGATCCAGCAGCGGCTGAAAATCACGGATCGTCTGGCGACTCACCAGGAACTCGGGGATCTCGCCGGCTGTCTTGAACTGTCCGGAGGCCGAACCGCTGGAGGCTGCATGCTGCAGACTCAGCAGCGTCTTGTCCTGAAAGGCCACCGACACGCTGCCCTGGCCGACCGACCAAAGCGGCTGATCGTCTGTGGCCATGGGCGCCAGCAGCACCGGCACGGGGCCTGATGGCCCCGAGACGTCTACATTCAAACCCGCATGCGCCACGTGCAGGCGCTCCAGGCCACCCAGCCAGGCGCCCACGCTGGCCCCTTCCTGTTGATGCCAGCCGCCCTGAACATCCAGCGCCACGGCAATGGGCGCCTTGCCCAGCTTGTCAGCCTGGGAATCAGGCGGGCGATAACGCGTGTCCAGGTGCAGGACATGCTCGGCAACACTTCCGTCAAGCTGCAGATCCACATTGACGCCACCCGGCAGGTCCGGCCAGAAGCTGGCCAGCTGCGGCGCCTCCACCGTCAGCTTCAGCGAGTCGTCCGCATCGCCAAACCCGCCTTCAGAACGGATATGGCTGTTGCCCAGCACGATGTCCATATCCATCTGGTGAACATGCAGGTCGGACCAGCTGACTGTCTGTGCCCGGCTACGCACTGGTGTGGGTCCATGCTGCCCCGTGTCATGGTGTCGGGGACTGTCCACAGCCAGTTGCAGCACGCCCGCAAGCGCCTGTTCCTGCCACATGGAACCCTCGTCTATCGTGAGCTCAAGGCGGGCCGCTTCCAGTTGCGATCCGTTGACAAGCGCAACATCAAATTTGCCGTCGGCCTCCAGCAAGGCTGGCGGCAGGGCACCGCCCACCAACTGGCTGACATCAAGCCGCTGCGCGGCCAGACTGCCCCGAACCCGGTCGCTGGCACCCGCATCACCAGCCTGCCAGTCCACCTGCGCATGCAGGCTGGAACCATCTTCCAGGTCAAGCGCCAGTTCACCGTCGCGGAAAGGAAACGCGGCCTGCGGCAGCAGGTTGACCTTGCTGGCCAATGTCAGGCCCTGTCCCTGAACGTCCAGAACCAGCTGCAGGGCATCCAGCGAACCATGCACATTGAGATCCGCATGGGTATGGCACAAGGTTGGCGCACGCATGATGGCATGAGCCAGCGCATTGGCACCATCGCTGCGGTCATCCTCTTCGGTGTCACCCGCCCCCGGCAGCGTATCCAGATATTGCTCGACGCACAGGGGGGAATCCGGATCCAGCGCATGGGCCGATGCCTGGAGTGCGGCATCCACGGGCCAGGGCGGCTCCAGCGCCATCACGTTGACGCGGCCATCCAGGTGAACCTGGGTGTGCGCATCGGCCACTTCGAGACTGTCCAGCTGCACCTGCCCACCAGCTTCATCCAGCATCATGGACAGTGCAAGATTGTTCACGCCAACCGGCACCGGCTCGCCTTCGTGAGTCAGATCCAGCGAACCCAGGGCTACCCTGTCCACCTGAACCTCTACGGGCAGGGAGGGCATCCGGAAGGGCTCGGCATCATCATCCTCCGGCTTGTCCGTGTCATGGATATCGACACGCAGGCTGTCAACGGACAGTTCCTTCACCTGGACTGTGGCAGTCAGCAGGGCTTCCCAATTGACGCGCAACCGGATATCGGAGGCGTCAATGGTGGCGGCTTCCAGTGGCAGTTTAAGCCGCTCGACCTCCAGACCTTCCCAGATACTGCCTGTCACACCTTCGGCCTGGCCATCCACAAATGGCAAGGCCGTGTTCAGCGCGAAGCGCGCACCGGACGAGGTGGTCACCAGCCAATACACAAAGCCACTGACAACCAGCAGAAAAATCATGAGGACCGGACCGGCCCAGATGGCGAGGCGGCGCAAGACACCGGGACGACGACTCAAAACGCTATCCCCAGAGAGAAATGCAGACGTACCCGCTTGTCACGCTGACCATAGGCCAGGTCAACGGAAAACGGGCCTGCAGGCGTGCGGTAGGTAACGCCCAGGCCATATCCCACGTGCCAGCGCATCTGTTTGAATGATGGCGCGGCATCCCCGGCGTCCACAAAGATGTTCATGCCCAGTTCGGGGGTAAAAAAGTAGGAGTACTCAACGCTGATCAGACCCATGGCATGGGCACCAACAGTCGCACTGCCCCGACGTTCTCCAATGCTCTTGTACCGATATCCGCGTATGGACCGGGATCCCCCTGTGCGATAACCGAAGTCTTCGGGCAGACGGTGTGTGTCAGACCAGACCTTGCCTACCTCGCCGCGCACGGTGAGCACGTCGTCGCGCCCGATGGGCCACCACTTCTGGGCCCGCACATGACTGCGATAAAAGGGTTCACGGCGATCCAGTGTCACCCCTGCGCCCAGCCCGACCTCGATGAGGTTGCCGTCACGCGGGTCGTAAATGTCGTCCACATCGCGCCGCAGCCACTGCCAGGTAGTCACCAGCGTGGGCACCTTGAATTCCTCCGCGCCCTTGTAGCGCGTCTTGTCATAGGCCAGCACCACGCCCAGGCGGGTGCGATAGTCCACCCGGCTGTTGCCGGCCGCCTTGCGCTCTTGCGTGCGCGTCCAGCCCAGGCCGGCGCGCGTGTTGCGTACCCCTTCAATGTTGGAGTTGGTTGCCAACATGCCGACGCTGTCTCGATAACCATGGCGGGAAGGCGGCAGGTGAATGTCAAAGAACCCGCGCTGGCGCTTGCGATCAATGCCGGCGCCGGTTTCCAGCCTGACGGGCTGACCAAAGACCACGTTCTGCCGATACAAGCCTTCTACCCTGACGCCGTGATCGCTGTCCACACCGATGGAGTGGCTGCCAGAGCGTGCAGCACCTTCCGTCACCTGCACCCTGACGGGCAGTTGCATGGCGCCATCCGCCGTCACCTTCTGGTTTTGGTCATCTTCGTCCAGGGTGACAAATGCACCGCGAAAGAAGAATGTATCGGCCAGATCCTGCTGCCATTCGTCCAACCGTTCCTGATCGTAGGGATCGCCTTCTTTGTAGGTGACATAGCGCTCTACCAGCTTGCGTGGCACACGGCTCAGACCCTCAACATGCAACGCACCCAACTGCACGGGTGGCCCACTCTTCACGGCAACAGACAGGTCGGCCCGGGCGTCGTCGGCCATGATGGCAGCGCGTGTGTTGGCATAGCGGGCAAAATAGAAATCCTTGCGCGATACATCGTAGAGCAGTCGTTCTTTGGCCGTGCTCCAGTCGCTGTTGATGAAAGGCATATCGGGTTTCAGCGACCATTCCTCGCGCAGATCGTGAATACGATCAGAGAAGACGGAATCGGTAATGCGTCCCGAGAACTGGATGTCGACATCACGCACAAGCGTGCGCTCGCCCGGCTTGATGATGATGTCCCAGGTTTCGCCACCCACATCCTTCCCGACCTCAAGCGTGACTACCGGAGAAAAATAGCCCTGGGTTTCCAGGGCCGACAGCGTGGCCTGGTGCGCGCGGCGCCGTAAACGGGAAACCTCGCCGCCATCCTGATCAACCGCCAGACGCGTGATGGCTTCAACGGCTTCATTGATTGCCTTCAGGGCTGCAGGCGGCACGCCGCCCGGATCAATAATAACGGTGGGGAGCTCGGCAGCCCATACTGAACCAGCGCCCGCCAAAGCCAGCAAGGCCACACACACAGACCGCATCGGTGTCAGACTTTCCGGGCGACCACTTTTGGTCTGAAGGCAGAGGTGTCCTGGGGCTGGAGCGAAACATTGGCCGCCACCTGTATGGCAATATCCCGGTAAATGCCTGCCGCTTCGCTGTCCGGTTCGGACGCAACCGTGGGATTGCCTGAATCGGTCTGCGTGCGTATGGACATCTGCAAGGGCAGTGAACCCAGCCACTGCTGGTTATATTGCGTGGCCAGATCACGACCACCGTGATCTCCAAAGATGGCTTCAACATGTCCGCAGTTGCTGCAGACGTGCGAAGCCATGTTCTCGACAATGCCCAGGATGGGAACGTCTACCTTCTGAAACATCTTGAGGCCGCGACGAGCATCGGCCAGTGCGAGATCCTGTGGCGTGGTCACAATGACTGCGCCGACCAGCGGCACCTTCTGGGCCATGGTGAGCGCGATATCACCCGTCCCAGGCGGCATGTCGACGACAAGGTAGTCCAGGTCTCCCCAGTTGGTCTGGCCCAGCAGCTGGGTGAGCGCCTGCGTGACCATGGGCCCGCGCCAGATGGTGGGGGCGTCTTCCTCAAGCAGAAACCCGATGGAGTTGGCCTTGAGACCATGGCCCTCCAGTGGCCACATGGTTTTCCCGTCGCTACTCTTGGGGCGACCCGACAAACCCAGCATGATGGGGACGCTGGGACCGTAGATATCGGCATCCAGCAAGCCGACCTTGGCGCCGAGATCCCGCAGAGCCAGCGCCAGATTAACCGAAGTGGTGCTTTTGCCGACGCCACCCTTGCCCGAGGCGACGGCAATGATGTTACGCACGGTATCCAGTGGACGCAACTGCGTCTGGACTTCGTGTGCCACAATGTTGGTCCGGGCAGAAAAGGCGGCAAGACGCAACCCCAGTGGTTGCAGGGCCGTTTCAATTCGTTGCTGCAGGCTATCCAGGGCATTGTTCGATGGATAGCCCAGCGTTACAGTGAGGGTGACATCGCTGCCATCCAGACTGACTTCAGTGTTCTCCGGGGTCACATCAAGCCGCTTGTGCGTGTTGGGGTCAATAACCTCTGCCAGGGCGTTGATAACAGATTCAATGTTGCTCATATCGTGGCCTTGCTAGTAAAGTGACAGGTATGCACTTCAGGGTAGCGTATTAACGGAAATCTTATGACATTACTTTCACAACTATTCCGGCTTTTCGTATTTCTGGCCTTGGGGTTGCTCGGCATGGTCATGGCCATGGTCTTCATGGTGTCTACCGCACTGGCAATGGCCATCCTGTTTGTAGTTGCCCGCATCAAGGGTCGCCCATTCGGGGTACGCGCCTACTGGGCTCAACGCCAGGCCGGCCGATACGGCAATGGTGCGGCGCCGGGCCATCACCGATACCGGGATGCTGACGTCATTGACGTCGAAGCCCGCGAAATTCCCTGACAGAATACTCTTTTCCCGCGCCAGAATCGACCCCTGTGACGTCTGGTTAAACAATTTCCAGCCAATCCTGACACTTCTTCACATTGGTCGCCTTCCGGCAGGGACGGAGGCCACTTTGCGCCTCTCGCTTCCTGCAAATGGCGGCATGGATCCCTTGCATTGTTCAACAGGCTAAAATGGCGGCTTGTTCGTCCCCGTCTGCCTGATCATCCAATTTTTTATGTCACGTACCCTATTTGTTACCACCGCCCTGCCCTACGCCAACGGCTCGTTTCACATTGGCCACATCATGGAATACATTCAGGCCGATATCTGGGTAAGGGCAATGCGCATGGCGGGCCACACCGTGCACTTTGTCTGTGCTGATGATGCCCACGGCGCGCCCATCATGCTCAAGGCAGAAAGCGAAGGCGTGACTCCGCAAGAGCTGGTGGCCCGCTATGCAGCAGAACGGCCGCGTTATCTGGATGGCTTCCACATTCGCTTTGATCACTGGCATTCAACGGCATCGCCGGAAAACATCGAACTGTCGCAAGGCATTTACCGCAGCCTGCGTGACAACGACCTCATCTATTCGAAAACCATCGAGCAGTTCTTTGACCCGGTCAAGAACATGTTTCTGCCCGACCGTTACATCAAGGGCGAGTGCCCGCACTGCCATGCGCCCGACCAATACGGCGATGCCTGCGAATCATGCAGCGGCGTCTACCGTCCGCCAGAACTCATCAAGCCGTACTCTACGCTCAGCGGCGCCACACCCGTTCTGAAATCATCCGAACACTTCTTCTTCAAGCTGTCTGATCCGCGCTGTGTCGAATTTCTGCGTGACTGGACCAACGGCCATAATACGCAGGGGCAAGCGCATCTGCAATCCGAAGTGCGAGCCAAGACACGCGAGTGGCTCGGCGAAGAAGACAGCGACGCCACGCTCAATGACTGGGACATTTCCCGCGACGAGCCCTATTACGGCATTCCCATCCCCGATGCACCCGGCAAATACTTTTATGTCTGGCTGGACGCCCCCATCGGCTATCTGGCCTCGCTCAAGGCGTACTGCAAGAAGCATGACATCGACTTTACGGCCCTGCTGGACCCCGAAGGCGATACCGAGCAGGTTCATTTCATTGGCAAGGACATCGTCTATTTCCATGCCCTGTTCTGGCCCGCCCTCCTGAAGTTTTCGGGTCGCAAGACACCCGACAATCTCCATGTGCACGGTTTCATCACCGTCAGCGGCGAAAAAATGTCCAAAAGCCGGGGCACGGGCATTTCGCCCATACGCTATCTGGACCTGGGCATGGATGCCGAGTGGATGCGCTATTACATTGCCGCCAAGCTCAATGCGCGTGTCGAGGACATCGACTTCAACCCCGACGACTTCATTGCCCGTGTCAACAGCGACCTCATCGGCAAATATGTCAATATTGCCAGTCGGGCGGCCAACTTCATCAGCCGCCACTTTGATGGCCAACTGGACTACCTGGGCGACACGGACGCCATTGTCCGGCAGCAAACTGACGTCGCTGCCACAGTCAGCCAGTCTTTCGAGAGTCGCGAATACGGCCGTGCAGTCCGACAGGCCATGGCGTATGCTGACACCATCAACCAGGCCTTTGACAACGCCAAGCCCTGGGTCATGGCAAAAGGCATCAGCCAGGCCAGCGACAATCAGAAGGCTGAACTCCAGGATATCTGCTCCCGTGCCCTGGCC